>NZ_JANSIT010000006.1:0-156181 GCF_047462215.1 Synechococcus sp. O70.1
TTCCTGTACGTCTCGTGGGCTCGGTGTTGTGTATAAGAGACAGGGGGGGGATTATGTGCGCCTGTTGGGGATCGATCCCAAAGCCAAGCGGCGGGTGCTGGAGCAGATTATCCAAACCCCAGAAGGTCCCGCAACCCCCTCGGGATCCTCTGGCCGCCTTTCGGTGGCTATGCCAGGCTCCAGCAGGGGGGAATGGCGTCTGGAGGAGGAGATCCAAAGCCTGGTGGCCCAAGGGTACCGCGTTGGCCTGGAAGTGGCCGATGCTCGCCGCTACCGCACTTCTTCGTGGCAGACCTTGGGTACTTTCAGCGGCTCGGTCCAGGAGATCCTAACGGCTGTGCGGGCAGCCCTAGCCGAGCACGCGGGAGAGTACGTGCGCCTGTTGGGGATCGATCCCAAAGCCAAGCGGCGGGTGCTAGAGAAGGTGATTCAGACCCCCAAAGGTCAGGTGGGCAGCAGTCCGGCGGAGGCGGGCGCGGCGACAAGCACGACTTCTGCTTCCGGGGCAGGGGACAGCAGCAGCCCGGATTTGGAGCTGCAGGAAGAGGTGCACCGGCTACTAGCCCAGGGCTACCGCATCGGCTACGAATATGCCGACGAGCGCCGCTTCAAAACTTCCTCTTGGCAGAGCGGGCCGGTCCTTCGCGCTAGCCGTGGGCCAGAGGTGTTGGCCGAGCTGAGGGCGGCGCTGGCAGAGCACCAGGGCCACTACGTGCGCCTGCTGGGGATCGATCCCAAAGGGAAAAAGCGGGTCTATGAGCGCCTCATCCAGACCCCCAGTGGCAAGCCGCCCACTTTTGCGCCAGCAGCTCAAGGAGCGCCGGTGGCTGCAGTTTCCCCTCCCTCCACCCCTAGGCGACTTAGTAGCGAGGTGGTGTCGCAAGTCCAGCAACTACTTAGCCAGGGCTACCGCATCGGCACTGAACACGCTGACAAGCGCCGCTTTCGCACCTCCTCTTGGCAAAGCTGTAGCCCCATTGAAGCCACGCAATTGGACCAAGTGGTAGCAGCCTTGGAGGCCTGCCTAGAGGAACATCGCGGCGAGTACGTGCGCCTGCTGGGCATTGACCCCAAATCTAAGCGGCGGGTGCTGGAGCAGATTATCCAAACCCCTTGAGGAGTTCCGGGTTGGTTTCCAGCCAGCCCTCTAGCGATGAGAAGCACCTTGGCTTCCACTCTGCCCACCTCCCTCAGGTCCCAAGCCTGGCTTGTGCAGAGCGGTAAAGCCCACTACGTTGTCAGTGGTGAGGTAGACATAGAGGAGGAGGCAAGCATCGGCCCAGGGGTGCTGCTGCGCGCCAATCCCGGCTGCCGTATCCACATCGGGCGGGGCGTCTGTATTGGCGCGGGATCTATCCTGCACGCCTGTGGGGGATCCCTGGTTGTGGAGGCGGGGGCTACTTTGGGAAGGGGGGTGCTGGTGATTGGGCAAGGCACCATCAGCGAAAATGCCTGCATTGGCTCGGAAGCCACGCTGCTCAACTGTTCAATACTCCGCCAGGCAGTCATTCCTCCCGGCTCGCTACTTGGGGATCCCACCTGGGGAAGCGAGGAAGAGGCGACTGGAGTAACCCAGACAGAGCCAGAAGAGACAGAGAGGGTGCAAGAGTTGCCCGCAGCCCCTGTCCAAGGGGTGTCCGAGGCCCCTCCTCCTTCTTCTGAGGCAGAGGTAACCCCTCAGGAGCAGGCAGAGCCAACGCAAGAAAAGAGGGGGGTGGGCAAGCTCAACGGGATCCCAGGCCGTGCCGAGCTGGAGCGGCTGTTGGGCAAGATCTACCCTCACCGTCAGGTTCTCTCCTCGCGGGATGGGCGGTTCTGAGAGCTACCCTGGCATCGAGGAAGTAGAGTTCCATGTCCACCTCTCTAGGCCTTATTCAGACGCGCAGCTTCCCCGTCATTGTCCGCGTTGCCGACGCCATGACCAAGTCGGCCGGCGTGACTCTCATTGGCTTTGAGAAGATCTCCGGCGGCTACTGCACGGCAATTGTGCGGGGGAACATCGCCGATGTGCGCATTGCCATCGAAGAGGGGATTGAAGTGGCTCGCCAGTTTAACCAGGAGGAGATCTCCAGTCTGGTGATCCCAAGGCCCCTGCCCAACCTAGAGGTGGTGCTGCCCATCAGTAGCAAGCTGTCTCAGCTGGCCCAAAGTCGGGGCTACAGCCGCCTCAGCAACCTAGCCGTGGGCCTGCTGGAGACCCGCGGCTTCCCCGCCATGGTGGGGGCTGCTGACACAATGCTGAAAACAGCCGATGTGCAGCTAGCCGCCTACGAGACCATTGGCGACGGCTTGTGTACGGTCATCATTCGCGGCACGGTCTCCAACGTGGCCATTGCCATCGATGCGGGCATGTACGAGGCAGAGCGCATCGGCGAGCTAAACGCCGTGGCCGTGATCCCACGCCCCCTCGACGAACTGGAGCAGGCTCTGCCGGTGGCCAGTTGTTTTGTTGCTCAGCCGGTTACCTTGCCCGTGGCGATCCCTCAAGCTCAGAAAGAAGAGGTACAGCGCAGCGAGAGGGCGGGAGAGCGGATCCCAGTCTATTTGGAGCCGCCAGGCACTCCCTAGGCTCACCGCTAGACAGCAAGCCAAGCAGGAAAAAAAATGCTAGGCTACTGGAAGACCTGGGTCCGTGCGGCTCGGACGCCCAAACCGTGTCAGGATCGGAAGATAGCAGCACTACGGGATGCTCTGAGCAGGCGCGTCAACCCAGGTCGCCCTTTTCCCGCAGCTGGGTTCCACGGGCACTAGCAGGGCACACCCTATGGCTGAAAAAGACAATCCCCTTGCCAACTTGGCTCAAAAAGCCTTTTACTTCGGCATGGGTCTAGCGGCGCTAGTTGCCGACAACGTCCCCAAGGTGGCTGGGAATGCCAGAGACCGCCTGCTGGAGCTGCGCAAGCAGGTACAGGTTCTAGTAGATGAATTGGTAGAGCTGGGGGCAATGAGAGCCGAGGAGGCGCGAGCCTACATGGACGCTATTGCCGCCACTGTCAACCGCAAGGAAGAGGGAAAGGCTGCCGGTGGCCCCCGCAGAATCACCATTGAAGATATGGGCGAGGCAGAGGCAGAAGGGAGCACTGCCATTGAGCTGTCAGAGGCAGCTCGACTGCGTCAGCAGATTGCTGAGCTGCAGGCAGAATTGGAGCGGATCAAGAAAGAGGCCGGTAAAGCCTAGCTTGGCAGAGTATACAGGTTGCACTGCAAAGGCCAGCTTGAGCTCTAGGTAACGCGTCCTGGAGGACTCGAACCCCCGACATCCGGTTTTGGAGACCGACGTTCTACCAGCTGAACTAAGGACGCACTAGAGACTAGCTTTCTATCTAGCCTAGCAAGTTTCCCTGTAGCTTTAAAGGGCCTCCTCCTGGAGATCTTCCTTGGCTTTGATGCGCGTGGCTTTGCCTACTCGCTTCCTCAGGTAGAAGAGCTTGGCGCGGCGCACTTTGCCCCGCCGTAGCACCTGAATGGACTCGATGCGCGGCGAGTGAACTGGGAAGACGCGCTCCACGCCAATGCCCTGGAAAACCTTGCGCACGGTGATGGTGCGGTTGAGACCCGCATGGCGCATGGCAATGACCGTGCCTTCAAAAGTTTGCACTCGCTCTTTGCCACCTTCTTGAATGCGTACCCCCACCCGCACTTGATCCCCAACGTGGATCTCAGGCAGGTCCGGCTTCAGGTATTCCGCCTCCACAAGGCGGAGGATGGCCTCGGGGTTGATGCGAGCGTTCATGGCTTTCCCGCGCTCTCAGCGGCTAACTATCGTAGCAATCCCCCTGCTTTTTGTACAGGTCTCGAAGGGCCGGACGACCCCGGAGCTCAAGACTACGTTGGCGCCCCTCTCTTTGCTAGATAGGCTAGATTGTAGGCTCTTGTGAGAGGCGGGAGACGTCGTGAAGCCCCAGACGGGATCCCTGCCCCCTGCCAAATCTGCAGACCAACCCCTGCTCCAGCCCGAACCCCCTAGGAAAGGGTGGCCTACTGGCTGGATTCTCTTGGGTCTGCTGCTGGCTAGCTTGGGAGGGGGTGGTATCTTGGTTCAGCGGTACCTCCAGCAGCAGAGGGTACAGCGCCTACAAAGGTTGACGGTGCCCGTCGAGGTAGTGGATCTAGTCCAACGGCTGCGGGTAAGCGGCCAGGTGCAGCCCATTCGCCAGGTGAATGTTGGTCCTCGGGAGGCGGGCCGTTTGGCGGAGCTATTGGTGGATCAGGGGGATGAGGTGGTGGCAGGGCAGGTGCTAGCCCGGATGGACTACGGCGATCTAACTAGCGGCATTCGCCAAGCCCAAGCCCGCATCCAAGAGCTACAGGCCCGCCTGGCGGAATTGCAAGCCGGCGAGCGACCCCAGGTCATCGCAGCAGCCCAGGCCAGGGTGGATGCGGCGCAGGCGCAGGTGAGTTTGGCCCAAAAGGAGCTGGAACGGATTCAGGCGCTGGCGCAGGAGGGGGCTGTAGCCCGCAGCGAGCTGGATCAACGCCTAGCTCGCTTGGAACAAGCGCAAGCGGACTTGCAAGCTGCCCAACAAGAGCTGGAGCGATTGCAGTCAGGTAGCCGCCCAGAAACGCTGCGGCAGATCCAAGCCCAGATTGCCCAGGCCCAAGCCGAGCTAGCCCAGCGACAATCTCGCCTAGCTGAGGCCGAGATCCGGGCGCCCTTTTCCGGTGTGGTGGTGCAGCGCTTTGCCGAGGTGGGATCCTTTGTAACTCCCACAACCGCAGCTTCCGACGCCACTGCTGCTTCCTCCAGCTCCATCCTGGCGCTGGCCCAGGGGATTGAGGTGCGAGCGGAGGTGCCGGAGGCGCAGATTGCCCAGGTGCGGGTGGGACAGCCGGTGGAGATCCGATCCCTGGCCTATCCGGATCGAGTGGTACGGGGACGAGTGAAGCGGATTGCCCCTGCCACGGTGGTGGTGCGGGAGGTCACCGTCTTTCGGGTCGCGATCGAGCCGGAGCAGGAGGCAGACTTTCTGCGCATTGGCATGAACGTCTCGGTGGATTTTCTCGGGGAGCAGCAACCCCAAGCCCTCACGGTGCCCTCAGTGGCCATCCTGCGGGAGGGGGGCCAAGAGGGGGTAATCCTGTTGGATCCGCAAACCCAGCGGCCTGTCTATCGGCCAGTAGAAACGGGCCTCACCCAGGGAGGGATCACCCAGATCCTTTCCGGCCTGCAGGCGGGGGATCGAGTCTTTACGGCGCTGCCGCCAGGAGTAACCCTGCAGAGTTTGCTTCCACAAGAGCGCCGTCCTAGCCGAAGTGGGAGAGTTAGGCCGCACCCATGAGCTTTCTGGTTGCAGCCAAAATGGCCTGGCAAATGGTGCGACGGCACCGCTTGCGCACAGGCTTGAGCATGCTGGGGATCCTCATCGGCAACGCGGCAGTGGTAGCCATTGCTGGCTTTGGCCATGCTGCCCAGGAGCTGGCTGTGGATCAGTTTCGGGCTTTGGGCACCAATTTGCTGATTGTCTTCTCTTCCAGCTTTGGCCTAGCGGATGCCAGCAACGTCCGTCCTCTTACCCTCGACGACCTGCGGGCGATTGCTGCGGAAGTGCCTGCGGTATCGGCAGCTGTCCCCAGCCTGGCGGTCAATGTGCGGGCTGTGCGGGGCGGGGTGGATCGCCGCTATGAGGTCATAGGCACCTGGCCGGAGTATTTGTCGGTGCTGAATTTAGAGGTCGAGGAGGGCCGCTTCCTCTTGCCAGCGGACATTGAGGAGCAGCGCCCGGTGGTAGTGCTGGGCAGTGAGTCCGCCCGCGAGCTGTTTGGCTTGGATCCCGCCGCCGCTATTGGAGAGACGCTGCTGCTCAACAACTTGCCCTTTGAGGTAGTCGGCATTTTGCGCCCCAAGCCAACAGTGTTTGGCAACAACGATGCCCGCCTGTTTCTGCCGGTAGACGTGGTGGCCAACCGCTTTGTTGGACGGCGCTCTCCCTATGGCCTGGAGTTGACGGCCATCTTTGTCTCAGCCCGCTCCGAAGCAGATCTGCCGGCTGCCGAGTTCCAGATCCGCAACCTGTTGCGCCAGCGGCACCAACTGATAGGAGAAGATGACTTCGTCATCCGCAACCAGAAAGTGTTGCTGGATGGGGCAGCCAGGATTTTAACTCTACTGCGGGTACTGCTGAGCGGCACAGCAGCGCTCTCGCTGCTGGTGGGTGGGGTGGGGATCATGAACGTGATGTTGATCTCGGTGGCAGAACGCACCCCTGAAATTGGCCTGCGCAAGGCAATTGGGGCCGACAGCCGGCAAATTTTGCAGCAGTTTGCAGCCGAGGCTATCCTGATTGCCGTCAGCGGGGGAGTGGCCGGGATCCTCCTCAGCAGCGGCCTCCTGGTGGCAGTGCGAATGTTTACCCCCTTGGCCACGACTGTCGATCCCGTGGCAGTGGTCATATCTTTTTCCCTCTCGACGGGGGTTGGACTGGTCTTTGGCATTTTCCCCGCCCGCAAAGCGGCGCAACTGGATCCCATTGAGGCCCTGAGAGCCTGAGATCCACCGTCTGTAGGATAGTAGGTGTGAGGTGCCCGCTGTTCGCTAAGGAGCTTTCCCTTGGTCAAAGAGCGAGTAGAGGTAATTGTCCCAGCCACTACCGCCAACCTGGGGCCAGGGTTTGATTGCATGGGTGCAGCCCTGCAGCTCTACAACCACTTCCAGTTTCGCGAGATCCCTGCTGGACTCAGCATTCACTACCGCGGCAGCGATCCTATCAGCCAGGGCAAGGACAACTTGGTGTATCGCGCCTTCTGCCGGGCCTTTGAGCTGCTGGACAAGCCTGTGCCGGGAGTGGAAGTTGAGATTACCCTCAACGTGCCCCTGGCGCGAGGGCTGGGCAGTTCTGCTACTGCTATTGTCGGCGGCCTGCTGGGAGCCAATGCCCTTGGATCCCTTAACCTAGCCTCCGAGACCCTCCTCCAGTTAGCCATTGTCCTCGAAGGTCACCCCGACAACGTGGTGCCCGCCCTTCAAGGCGGCTGTCAGCTCTGTGTGCAGGGACAGCAAGGGCAGTGGGTGTTCTGCCCAGTGGAGTGGCACGAGCGCATTGGGATCGTGGCAGCGGTGCCTAGCTTCAAGCTCTCCACTCAGGCAGCCCGCGAGATCCTGCCCAAGTCCGTCAGCTTGGCCGATGCCGTTTTTTCCAGCAGCCATCTGGGGCTGCTCATCCGCAGCTTGCAGTTGGGGCGGGTGGACTGGCTGAGGGTGGCTTTGCAGGATCGGCTGCACCAACCGGCCCGCATGGAGTTGATCCCTGGTTTCAAGGCAGTCCAGGAGGCAGCCCTGGCTGCAGGAGCCTACGGAGTGGTGATCAGCGGGGCTGGGCCTACCCTCCTGGCGTTCTGTGCGCCTGAGGATCGAGAAGGGGTAGGAGCGGCCATGGTCAGCGCCTGGGCCCAGCTAGGCATCGAGGCAGAAGCGAAACCCCTGAGTTTGGATTGGCAGGGGGGAAGAGTAATCACCCACTCTAGAGATGAGGAGCTATCTGAGAGATAAACGTCGTCCCTGGTGCCCCACACCGCTAGCCCAAGCAGAGCGGGCAAGGGTAGGACGGACAGCAGAGCTGTCTTCTTGCAAGAGCAAGCTGGAGGCCTTCTTGGGTCAGCAGGACGGAGTCCGTAAGTCGCGCTTCATGCTGGGCTAGGGAGGAGTTAAAGAGGCAAGCGCTCTGTTTGCCCCGATTTTCCAGATTTGCTCTTTGTTGGCTAGGGAGGCAAGCAGCTTGCTCGGCAGGAGGAGATTTTAGCGGCGCCAGCTAGTAGTCATCAGGCAGTTGCTCTAGCAACAAGCCGGGGGAGCTAGGCTTAGGGTCAAATTCAGTTGAGGATGAGACGGGGCTACAGGTAAGATCCATGGGGGTAAACCCCAAGGGGAAGCTCTAGACTGACAGAACAAGGAAGGTGGCTGCGCTGAGGATTGGGTAAGTAAGGTAAAACAGAGAAAAAAAGTTGCCAGGGGAGTCATTGTACCAGCTATGGTTTCGTAGCTATTGGAGCTAACGATCTGGAGGTTTTAGCTTGAAGCCTTCTGAAGCAGGTAGTCGCTGTTTGCTGAGCTTTGTGGGGAAGCGTAACATCTTATCCTAAGTTGTGACGGAGCTGAAATGTCGGTTCTGGGGAGCGCTTGTTTTCCCTAGAATGGGATCGCTAGCCTGGTTCACTCTTGCAGTTTAGCCCTTACCCTAGGCGATGGACGATGCCATGACTCCTGAGATGATACGTCAATTCTGGTCTTTGGTCAGCGAGATCGGCAGACCGGATTGGCTGAATCAGCGTGACGATGACTTGGTCAATCTCCTCCTGAATGCCTGTCAGAAAAGACATGCCCTCAGCACGGTCGATACCTCAGTTCTCAACCGTTACATTACCCTCCGCCTGCCTCTAATCCGCGAAATTGTTGTGGACTAAAGCAAGGTAGGAAACTTTTTTCTTGTCATGGCGATTGCACGGATTACTTTGCTCGTCTACGGGGTACTGCTTTTGGTAGGCGGAGTGGTCGGTTATAGAAGAGGCAAAAGTCTCAAGTCTTTAGTTGGAGGTTTGGTGGGAGCGGTTCTCAGCGGAGCTAGCTATGGCCTCCTGGGAGCGGATCCCCGTTGGGGCCTAGGCTTGGGCTTAGGGACGGCGGCGCTGGGATCCCTTCTTTTTGCCTTGCGCTACCGCAAAACTGGCAAATTTCTGCCCGCTGGTCTGATGTTGGCCGTGAGCTTGACGGCTGTTCTTCTCTTGGGCTTAAGTTTCGTTGAGGTTCTCCCCAGTCCTAGGGGGTGAGGATTCTTCCACAGCTTGTAGCTAGAGGAGCTTCCTACCACAAGGCGGTCTATCCCTGTCGCGGCAGCGGCGCGGAGTGTTTGCCAGGGAGCCTGCGCTGCCTTTTTGGGGCAGGTTTGGGCTGCTGGGCGTCCTTGCTCTAGGCTGAGAGCTCAGCGAGGAGCGACGCGATAGAAGCGAGTGGTGGTCGCCCATTCGCGGGCAGGGATCTTCTCGACGAGGATGGCGCGGGCGATGGCGTCGCCTAGTCTGGATCCCTCCACCTGCACCCGGGCAAAGGATCCACCCTCTTCAAAAGCAACGATCTCCTGGAAGTTGAGCGGCCGGGGGGAGGCCACCGCCAACACTTGGGCTTGGCCAAAGGGCGGGGCAATGGTCAGGCGGTAGCTGGCGCCAGGGGGTGGGAAGGTGCGCACTTCGCCGGCCCGCAGAAACTCCTCTCCACCCGAGAAGGGATTGGGCAAAATAAGGTGAGTGCGTCCATCGGCTTGGATGCTAAACAGGTAGACGTAGGCGTCACGGTTGGTACTGAGAGTCAGGCGAATCGGCTCGCCAGGCCGGTAGATGGGGTTAGAGCCGCGCCGATCCAGCTCCAAGGTCACCTGCAAGTCGGAAGGCACAGGGTTGACGAGGATGGAGCGGGCCCCGGTTTCTAGGCGAGTGTCAGCTAGTTGTAGCCTTGGCAGCGAGGGGTAGATGCCCAGCGTTTTGGGAAAAACAGCGGCGGTGGGCGCCACCGACAGCCCCAAAGCCAGCGGCAGGAAGAGCAGTTTGGCGTCCATGGTTCGCACCTGACATTCAGTGGCTATGTTCAGCCTAGGAAGGGGCAGAGTTTTACTGGAGCGGGCTTCGCGCAATCTCAGATCTCCTGCTGAGGCAGTTTCCCTTGCTGCAGATGGCAGGCCCAGGGGGAAAAGCGCTGAACCGCTTCTCACATTTGGGTGGGAAAACTGGGAGATCCCAGCTAGAAAGGGCTAAGCTGCAGATCAGGGATCAACCTTGCCTATGGCCAGCGACAGTTACCAAGAAGGCATCGCAGCGGTTCAGGCGGGCGATTTTCCGGCTGCCATTCAAGCATTTCGCCGGGCAGTTGCCGAGGATCCCACCCATACAGAGGCTCGCTACAAGCTGGCCTGGGTGCTGGGTATGAGCGGCTATCTGGATCCAGCCCTGGCCGAACTGGAGGT
Organism: Synechococcus sp. O70.1; assembly: GCF_047462215.1. Classification (NCBI taxonomy): domain Bacteria; kingdom Bacillati; phylum Cyanobacteriota; class Cyanophyceae; order Synechococcales; family Synechococcaceae; genus Synechococcus; species Synechococcus sp. O70.1. Next base: position 9,948 of record NZ_JANSIT010000006.1, read on the forward strand.
GGTGGTGGCGGCGGATCCCGGCCATGTTGCAGCCCACTACAACCGGGGGGCCCTGCTGTTGCAAAAGGCCCAACTGGAAGCAGAGGTCGAGGGCCAGATCGATCTTGAGGTGCTGCGGCGGGCGGAAGAAGCTTTTCAAACGGTGATGCGCTTGGATCCTACAGATCAACGGGCCTACGCCTTTCTCACCTTGGTCAGGCGGGCGATCCGCAACTACCATAGCCGCAGGGATGAGGAGGCCAGGATCCCCTAGCTTGGCTGTCGCCCGCACCCCAGTTGCAGCTTCTCTACCAACTAGCGAGGGACGCCAATGTGGAAAACCAGGTCACCGCAGGCCCAAGCCTACGGCTCGAAGGGCGTAAGCGGCTTCGGCCCGGGGGAGATCCTAAGAATTGAGTGGAGGAATCTCAAGGTCAGACGAGAATGCCGCCGAGGTACGCAATTGCGGGGCCTCGGAAGCTTGGGAGCTTGATCCCTGGCTAACCTTGGAGATATCCACCATCGAGACCAACCCTTGCAGGGTGGCAGGGATGGAGCGGGGATCCATAAAAATGACCTTCGAGCTGGGGCTGCTGCCCACTTTGAGGCCCATATCGATGTAGCTTTGGGCCATTAGGTATTGCAAGGCGTTGGCTGCCTCGGGGTGTTCTTGCAAGGCAGCGGCAATGGTTTTGATGGCCTCTGCTGTACCCTCGGCCAACAGCAGCCGCTGTCGCTTTTCGGCTTCTGCCCGCAGGAGTTGGGCCTTGGCAGCCCCTGCCGCCTGGTTGATGCTGGCCTGCTGTTCCCCCTCTGACCTGAGGATGGCGGCTCGCTTCTCCCGCTCGGCAGCCATTTGCTTTTCCATCGAGTCCTGCACGGTTTTGGAGGGTTGAATATCCCTGACTTCCACGCGGGTGATCTTGATCCCCCAGGGATCCGTGGCCTCGTCCAGTTCGGCCAGAAGGCGGGCGTTGATCTCGGCGCGCGAGGAAAAGGTCTGATCCAAGTCCATGCGGCCAATCTCAGCCCGCAGCGCCGTCAGCACCAAGTTCACCAAAGCTCGCTGCACATCTTCTACCGCATAGCGAGCCTTGATCATATCCGTGATGCGCCAGTAAACCACTGCGTCGGCCATTAGTGAAACATTATCGCTGGTGATGCACTGCTGCGGCGGCACGTCCAGTACCTTCTCGCGGATAGTTTCCTGGAACACAATCCTGTCGATGGGGGGAAAGATGACGTGCAAGCCGGGTGTTAGCTTGCGGTGAAACCTACCCAGACGTTCTACCAGTGCCTCATAGCCCTGGCTAATGATCTTGACAGAGCTGAACAGGTAGCCGATAAAGATGAGGGCAATGGCGGCTGGGATGACCGGCATACGACTCTTCTCCTGACAGAGGGTTCAGCCCCTATTCTAGACGGTTGCTGGAACTGATCCCTTCACCTCGATACGCCTGAAGGCTATCTAGTAGAAAGCCTGCGGGAGGATCCCTTCTGATGAAACTAAACAGCAAGAACCTAGAAGTTGGCTTAAACAAAATTTACGATGTCATTATTGCTGGCGGTGGCGCGGGGGGGTTGTCGGCAGCCATTTACTTGGCCCGCTACGGCTTGAGCTGCTTGGTGGTGGAAAAGGGCAGAGGCCGCTCTTTTTGGATGCAGGACTTGCGCAACTATTTGGGCCTGCCGCCAAACACGCCAGGACGAGAGCTGTTGCGACAAGGAAGGGAGCACGCCCTTAGCTTGGGGGTGGACTATCTAGGGGGCTATGTGGAAGATGTTACAGATGAGGGGGAGCTTTTTGCTGTCAAGGTCAAGGTGGGGAAAGTCAACAGTGTCTACCCTATTTTTCGCAGCAAGTATTTGATTGCGGCAACAGGTATTATTGATTATCTGCCTCAATTGGCTGATATGCAGAATGTTTACGAATATGCAGGCTACTCGCTACATGTCTGCATGATCTGCGATGGCTATGAAATGCGGGATCAGAAAGCAGTATTGATTGTCAATTCAGAAGATCGGATTAATACAGCTTTTGTCCTCAACTGGTTTACGCCTTATATCTCGGTGTTAACCCATGGCTTGTGCTCGGTTGGCCCCGAGATACGCAAAAAGCTGGCAGATCATGGTTACCCTCTCTACGAAGCTCCCATTCGTCGCTTTCTTGGAGAAAACCACCAGCTGCAAGGAGTAGAGCTGGAGGACGGCACCTACATCGAGGCTACTACTGGCCTGGTAGCCATGGGCGCCAAATACCACAACGACTATTTGAAAGGGATCCCCGGCTTGACATGGCAAGGGGAGAACCTGCTCACCGATGAGTGGTGCCGCACTTCCCACCCGCGCCTGTTTGCAGTAGGAGATTTGAAGCAGGGCCTCAACCAGGTGGCGATTGCCGTGGCTGATGGAGCGCTGGCCGCCACGGCCATCTGGCGGGACATCCGCCGATCCTCACCTCCCCGTAAGTGGGAAGAGCGCCTGCACTCAATTTAGGCTTACCCTACTTGCTGCAGGGAGTGGTGATAGTCTTTTGCTCTGTAGTTGTTGTGAAAACCTTGGCAACTCCATGCATTTTCTGAAGGCGGTGATCTTTTTTTTGGCTTTCCTCTTGGTGGGTCTATATTACTGTGCTGCGGGGGCCCGCCCTCTTTTCAACCTCAACCTCACCTCGACCCTAGGATACAGTCCCGTTCTCCCAATTGAAAGTGTTCGCGTTCTGCAAGGCAGCCATCCGCAAGAACTACTCATTTATCTATCGGCTCCCTCTGCTGCTTGGGTCTATCAAGAGCGGCTGAACGGGCATTATCTAATCGACATTCCCTATGCTGTAATCACTCATTCCACAAGGGTTGAGGTTGCCAAGGAACTGCCCTATCAACTCAACTGGGGCAACCAAGAGCAGCACACTGGGCGTCTGTTGATTACACCCGCGCCTGCTTATGTACAGGTGTTTCTACAGCATGGCTGGGTTCCAGATCCTAGCTTTCTCGACCCAGCGGAAAATAGCCAGCCCTTGCAACTGCCTTTGGAAGAAGTGCTGGGGCCTTTGTTGGAGGTGCCGGCCCGTTCTGCCTTCCTCACGATTGACGATGGGCCTTGGCCTCAGTCCACCCCTCGCCTTTTAGAGGTTTTGGATCAGCTACAGATTCCGGCCACCTTCTTTCTTATCGGCACTCATGTTTCCCAATTTCCAGAGTTGGCCCAGTCCATTCAAGCTCACCACCACACGATAGCCAACCATACCTTTACTCATGATTATCGACGTCTCTACAGCAGCAACGAGATATTTTATGCCGAGGTGGAGCAGACAACCGAGCTGATGAAGAGGCTGGGCTTGGATCCTCAGCTGATTGTTCGGCCACCGGGGGGCTTTCGCCTAGATCCAGCTTTACGCCACTCTTTGGAACAGGCGAGGTATCAGGTTGTTTACTGGAACATTAGCCCTGAAGATGCCTATGCCGACCAAATACCGGCCCAGCTGGCGGAGCGGGTTCGCGCTCAGTTGCAGGCGCTCAGGAACTCGGAACAACCGCTAGTTTTGCTGCTTCATGACCGCTGGCCCCATACCGCTGAGGCCCTGCCAGGTATCGTGGCTGCCGTTGAGGAGGCAGGCTATCGCTTTTTGCCCTGGCCGACTTCTAAGAATGCTGCCTGATATTCTGGATGACGGTTGAATCCAAAGGAGCAGTCAGTTTTTGGTGGAGGAGGGGGAAGCATGCGCAAGCTTATAGTAGGGGGAGCGGCCTTGGCTTTGGCCCTGCCAGTCGCCTCAGCTTCCGCCTATTCCCAGCCGCTGCTGCCGCTATTGCCTGCTGCCTCTGCAGGCAGTACTGCTCGCGAGGGAGTTGTAGCCCTGTTTCGTCAGTCCATCTGGTGGGATTTTATCCGCGGCAATCGTGGGGAAAACCTGCGCTTGTTCCCTGCTCAGTTGCTCTCCTCCTCGCAGCAGGGAGTGGTGGCCGTGTTTGAGATCCAGCGGCAGCCGACGGTGGAGCCCGTGGTGCGCGTGCTCAGCTTTGACCATCAAGGAGGGTACGATTTTCGTCTGCTCCACATGGCTGAGCCCATCCCAGGTCGGCTAATCGAGGCTCAGCTGCGCACCGACATCACACCCACTCCCCAGCCCAAGTTGGTGCTCCTCACTGAGCGAGGGGGAATCAGCCTGCTGCGGTCGGTTCTGATCTTAGAACACCGAGCAGAGGGGCTTGTGCCGCTGCTGAGCGTAACAGATTTGAACAACGCCAGCCTGCGGGTCAGTCCCCAGGGGATCCTAATCCTCTCCAGTGCCCCGGGAGCTAGCCGCGACTTGCGGGCTACGCTCTACCAGTGGGAGGGAGATGGCTTTGTCCGCCGCGATCTCTAGCCTCCCCGCCTTTTAAACCGCTCTAGGGCCGCAGGTGTCTATGACCAGGAAGCTGTTGAGCCCGCCAACAGGCCCCTAGGCTGGGGGCTTGGCCCACCTGCCAAAGAAACAGGCTCTCTGCTCCCAGGGGATGGATGCTCCAGGGATCCAGGTCAGCCCCAAACCAGCCGTAGGGATCGACAGGGGCGGGCTGGCCGGAATTGGTTTGGTCAAAGCGGCGCACCTCAAAGTGGAGATGGGGCCCGCTGGCACAGCCGCTTTCCCCTGACAGGCCAATCACCTCCCCAGCTGCCACCCTCTGCCCCTCGTGTACCCGGATTTGGCTGAGGTGGGCGTAGAGGGTTTCTAGGCGGATCCCGCCCGGGGATTCCCCTTCGTGCAGGATGCGCACCCGCAGCCCTCTGACTGGACGGCTCAGGCTGGGGCAGAAAAACTCTGGTTCCGGGCGCGCTACAGTAACTCGTCCAGGGGCGGCGGCCAGGATGGGGGTGCCTACCGGCATGGCCCAGTCGTAGCCGGCGTGGCCATCGCTTTTGCCACAGGGGTGCTGGGGACTGGGAGTCCAAACCTGGCCCTGGCCGCTGACAAACCGGCCATTGCCGTCTTCCTTCCCCAAAGGCAGGTCGTGGTCGAAGAGGTTGGTGACCGGGAAGTCACCGATAAAGGGTTTGTGCAAAAGCGGCCACTGGGGCGGCGGCGGGTCCCCTTGGACTTGACGATAGCTCTCTAGTTGCCGCCGGTAGCCTTCCAGCTTCTGAAGCTGAGCGGGATCCTGCAACTGCTGCCGCAAAAGATCCACCAAGCGCAGGGCCTGAGCCCAGTCCCGGCGCTCCACAGCCCGGCTCAACTGGGCGTAGACTCCCCTCAGGACTTCCTGGGACACGGAGGAAGGGGGCCTCTGGGGAAAGCCAGGCAGAATGTTTACGAATTGATACAATAGGCAGCAAAGTATCAGTAGGCATACCTTGAGCAGACTAGGCGGTTTGGCTCGGGTGCCACTTTCCTTTTTGCCACCCGCTTTTCTCCTCAGCCCCTGCCCAAGCTGTGGGAAAGCGCAGTGGCTCTGACCAACCACCCCGCGGGAGCTTCTCATGCGTTGGCTGTTATCCTCTGGTGTTCTGGTTAGCTTGCCTTTCCAGTTTTCTAACAGGCGAGGTGTTCTCCTTTGGTCTGGGTCAATCTGGCAGTGGTTGGAAGCTTCGGCGCTAGGCTTGCACATTCTCTCCTTGCTCTTCGGCCTAGTGGGCCTACTTTGGGTAGTACCGCATCCCGAGTGGGTGGCCAGTTTGCCTCCCATTGGCCTCCAGGCCTTCTCTTGGAGCATGGGCAACGGCGGCGTTGCCTACATGGTGTCTGGGGCGCTGGCGGCAGTTCTAATGGGATCCCGCCTCCTGGGGGTGCGACGCCTGCTGATGTTCTTGATCCCAGCGGTGGGCATCTCCCTAGCCAGCGAGCTGCTGGGCACCAGCACTGGGATCCCCTTTGGTGACTACGGCTACCTCAGCGGCTTGGGCTACAAGATTGCCGGCTTGGTTCCCTTTACAATCCCTCTGTCCTGGTTCTATGTGGGGTTATCGGCCTACCTGTTGGCGCGGGTGGCTCTGCAAGCGGGGCGCCACTGGCTGATCCACTTTGAAGCCATTCTGTTGGGAGCGCTCTTGCTCACTGCCTGGGACTTTGTGCTGGATCCGGCCATGACCCGCGGCCTGATCCCCTTCTGGACCTGGTTTCAGCCAGGGCCGTTCTTTGGCATGCCGCTGCAAAACTTCGGCGGCTGGATGCTGACAGGGACTGCCTTTATGACCGTGGCCAACCTCCTCTGGGGGAAAGATCAGCCTGTCCTTAACCGCCGCCAGTTGCTGGGGCCGCTGCTGCTCTATGGGGCCAATTTTGCCTTTGCCCTACTGGTAAGCCTGGGATCTGGCATTGTCGCGCCGGCAGGGTTGGGCCTGCTCCTGGGACTGGGGCCAGCCCTGGGGTTGTGGTGGAGCGCGCCGCCAGCTCTTCCCTCTCCTTCCGAGGGAGCAAGCGGGAGGATTGCCGGTGGGCGGGGGTGAAGTAGGCAGCTTAGTCGAATTTTCGCAGGGATCCCGGCACCGTCTTCTTCGGGCTGCCCTGCCACAGGCCAATCACCAGGCAGACCACCCCCAGGTTGATGGCCACATCGGCCACGTTAAACACGGGGAAGCCAATCCAGACGAAATTGAAAAAATCCACCACGTAGCCGTTGAGAAAGCGGTCGACGCCGTTCCCCACCGCTCCCGCCCAGATGAGGCCATAGCCCACCTGCTCCCAAAGGTTGAGGCTGCTGCTGCGCAGGGCCAGGAGCGCCAGGGCTATTGCCACCCCTAGCGAGACCCACTTGAGAAACTCCGCCGAATCGGCAAACAGACTCCAGGCAGCACCGGTGTTTTCCACGTAGGTGAGGTGGAACACCCCTGGCCATAGCTGGATCTCCGGGCCCGGCAGCAGCCGCTCCACCGCCCAGCGCTTGCTCAGCTGATCCAAGGTCGTCCCCAGGATCCCGACCAGCCAAAAGCCTTTGTTCTTCATGCTGCTTGCGCTCCCCGGCGGTTTGCTGGCCCAGATAGGTACCTTTCCCCTCGGCTGAAGAGGTGCAGAGCCTGCTGGGAGATCCAAGCGGCGAAAACAAAAGCGCCTGGCTGGGCCAGCCGGACAGGGATCCCAATGGCTACCGCCCCCGTTGCTCTAGAGATCGGCGTAGTTCGCTAGCCATCTGCAGAAACTCCCGGGGGCTACCCGCCTTGCCGTAGGAGGCGCGATCTTGAACCTTCTTGCCACTGCCCTGGCGGGTGCGGAGGTTGAGCAGAGAGCTGGCCATCTCCAGGAACTTGGCGGGGTTTCCCTCGCTGCTGCCCCGCATCACAAAGGTTTGTCCAGCACGAGTTACTGCCATGGCTACCTTGACTCTCAGAAAAGAAATACTCGTTCACATCTTCCCACAAGGGATCCCCAGCCGGCCAGGCCCGGTGCTCTCTGAGCCTCGTTAGAGATAGCCACGGCTTCTGAGACTTTGCATAACCAGCTCAATGCATTCGGGGATGCTCTGTTCGGCAGTTTTGCAGACCACCTCTGGGCATTCCGGCGGCTCGTAGGGATCGTCAATGCCGGTAAAGTTCCGAATGAGGCCTGCTCGCGCCTGGCGATAGAGACCCTTGACATCGCGCTGTTCGCACACCTCTAGGGGGGCATCCACAAAGACTTCGATAAAGTTGCCGATCTGCTGCCGCACCTCCTGCCGCGTTGCCCGATAGGGAGAAATGGCCGAGACCAGCACGATCACGCCGTGGCGAGTCAGCATCTTAGCCACAAAGCCAATGCGGCGGACGTTCTCGTCCCGGTCTTCTTTGCTGAAGCCCAGCCCTTTGGTGAGGTGTTGCCGCATTAGGTCGCCGTCAAGCACTTCCACCGGCAAACCCAGAGCTTGCAACTGTTGGGCCACGCCGCAGCTAAGGGTGGTTTTGCCCGCCCCACTTAGCCCTGTAAACCAGACTGTTACCCCCCGCCGCCCCATGGGTAGGCATTCCTCGTCCTCGGGCTTCGCTAGAATAGCATCCCCAGGGCAGAGTGATACACTCGAGACGCTGTCTCCATTTTTCCCCTGCCGAGCATGTCCCCGCCAGGCTTCTCTCCCCCTGACACTCTCCCAAGCCCTGCAACCACTGCCGAGCTGTTTGAGCGGCATGTGATGTCCACCTATGCTCGCTATCCCCTGACCCTAGTGCGCGGGGAAGGTTGCCGGGTTTGGGACGAAGAGGGGCGGGAGTACCTGGATTTTGTGGCAGGCATTGCCACCTGCACGCTGGGCCATGCCCATCCTGCCTGGATCCAGGCGCTGACGCAGCAGGCGCAGCAGTTGCACCATGTCTCCAACCTCTACTGCAACCGCCCCCAGGCGCAACTGGCCCAGTGGCTGACCCAGCACTCCTGTGCTGACAAGGTGTTTTTCTGTAACTCGGGGGCAGAAGCCGTCGAAGGTGCCATCAAGTTGGCCCGCAAGTATGCCCACACGGTGCGCGGGATCGAGGATCCCATCCTCCTCACCGCCCACGGCAGTTTCCACGGCCGCACCCTGGCTGCCCTCACGGCCACCGGCCAGCCGAAATACCAAAAAGACTTTGCGCCGCTCGTGCCTGGCTTCGACTACGTCCCCTACAACGATATCGAGGGCACGGCAGCGGTGTTGGAGCGCTGGGGCGAACGGGTGTGTGCCGTGCTGCTGGAGCCGCTGCAGGGGGAGGGGGGGGTTGTCCCTGGGGATCCCGCCTACTTTCAGTGGCTGCGCCGGGTTTGCAGCGAGCGGGGCATCCTGCTGATGTTGGACGAGGTGCAGGTAGGGATGGGCCGCACCGGCAGGCTCTGGGGCTACTGCAACCTGGGGGTGGAGCCGGACGTGTTTACTCTGGCCAAAGGCCTGGCCGGCGGGATCCCCATTGGTGCCCTGTTGGCGAAGGACTTTTGCGCGGTGTTCCAGCCAGGGGATCACGCCAGCACCTTTGGCGGCAACCCCTTGGCCTGTGCGGTTGGCCTAGCGGTCTGCCGCACCCTGATGGCGGAGAGCCTGGTTTGGAATGCTCAGCAGACGGGCAGCTATCTGCGCCAGGGTTTGTCTTGCTTGGCAGAGCAGTTCCCACAGCTTGTTCAAGAGGTACGCGGCTGGGGCCTGATCCAGGGGCTGGTGCTGCGGATCCCGGCGGCTGAGGTGGTCAGGGCTGCCATGGAGCAAGGGCTGTTGCTGGTGCCAGCAGGATCCCAGGTGGTGCGCTTTGTGCCCCCTTTGATCGTCACTCCTGCGGAAATTGACGAGGCGCTGGCGCGGTTGGAATCGGCTCTGCAGGAGCTGGCTGGTGGCCAGTCCGTTGGCGATTCCTAAAAAGCCTAGCCCTGCCAGAGCTGCCGCAGAAACCCCTGGAGCCGCTGGCGCGCAGAGGGCTCGTGGGGGCCAGGATCTCTAGCCTGCTCCAGCAGGGGCAGGATCTCCTCGGCGTAGGCTGGAACAAAACCGGCAGCAGGCCAGAGCAAGTCCGGCGTGGCCCGCAGCTTCCAAACTTGGGATCCCTCCCTAAGCAGCAGGGGTCGCACCCAGAGCAGGGCTTGAGATCCCGCCTCAAGATGGTGGAGAGAAGCCTGAATCAGCTCCCCATAGAGAGTGGCCTGCGGCCCTGGCAGGGCTAGGATGGGGCGGGGCAAGGTGGGGACACTCCCTTCTTCCCCCCTTCCAGCAGGCAGAGGACGTTCCTCAATGGAGGGATCCTCACCAGAGCCACAGCGGGCAGGCAGACAGGGCCACAGGGTCATGGGATGGCTGGCTTCCGCCTGGTGAGCTTGAGACCAACTACCACCTGATCTTAAGAGACTGCCCACGGTGCTAGCCTTGCAGGCAAGGCATAAACTCCTTGCAACCGGATCCCGCCATGATGCACACCTTTATCCCGCCCCACCGCTTTTTCCCCTACCTGACCTGGACAGAGATCCAGGCCATGCCCAACAAAGAGAATGTGGTGATCATCCAGCCAGTAGCCTCGATCGAGCAGCATGGGCCCCATTTGCCCCTGGTGGTGGATGCCTGCATCGGCACGGCAATCATCGGGCGAGCCATGGAAAAACTGGAGCCGGAGATCCCGGCTTACGTTCTGCCCACCCAGTGCTATGGCAAGGCCAACGAGCACTGGCATTTCCCAGGCACCATCACCCTCTCGGCCCAGACCCTGATGGCTTTGCTCACCGAAGTAGCCGAAAGCATCTACCGGGCTGGATTTCGCAAGCTGGTGTTCCTTAACTCCCACGGCGGCCAACCTGAGGTGCTGCAGATTGTGGCCCGCGACCTACACCAGAAGTACGAAGATTTCCTTCTTTTCCCCATCTCCGTCTGGCGCGTTCCCCACCAAGGGCAGGAGCTGATGACAGAAAAAGAACGGGAATTGGGCATCCACGCTGGCGACGGCGAGACCAGCATGCTGATGTACCTGTTGCCCGAGACGGTGCGCACCGACCGCCTAGTCTGCGAGTACCCCCAAGATTTGCCGGAAGACAGTCTGCTCAGCCTGGAAGGGCGAATCTCTTTTGCTTGGACAACTCGCGATCTCAGCCAGAGCGGCGTTCTGGGGGATGCCACCGCTGCCACGCCCGAGAAAGGCAAACTTTTGGTGGAGTCCATGGCCGATGGCTGGGTGCAGCTAATCCGGGATCTGTACAAGTTCCGACAGCCCCAGGCTTGGCGCAAAGCCCCGCTGCCGGCCTAGACTTCTGAGGCTTCTGGCCGTCCCTAGCCTGCCTCTTCGCGAGGACGGGTGATAGGCTTGAGGGAAAGTTCCCCCACCCCCTGAGGGAAGAGCAATGGTTCTTGCCTCAAAGCCGGCTACCCCTTCCATCCTCGAGCGGCACGACGCCACCTGGCAGGACTACTTGACCATTTGCAACCATCCCACCCTGGACTGGCAGAAGATTTCTTTTTACCAGGGCTGGTTGTGGGTCAGCATGGGCAAGGAAGGGCCAGAGCACGCCTCCGTCAGCGATTTGATGACGGCAATCTTTTTCGCCTGGGCCTTTCTGCACCCGGACGTGCCGCTGCAGTCCTACGGTCGCTGCCTGATTGAGTACCCAGAAACCCACGCCTGCGCCCCCGACCTAGTGCTCTACAAGGGAGAAAACATCCCCAGATACCAAGCCGGCGAGCCGCGGCGGATTGACTTGCGTTTCCAAAGGCCTCCCGACCTGGTGGGCGAAATTGCCGACACCACCCTCAGCCTTGACCTAGACGAGCAAAAGCAGCTCTACGCCAGCCTGGGCATTCCTGAGTACTGGGTCATCGATGTCAAAGGGCGGCGTGTTTTTGCTTTTGCCCTGGCCGAGGATGGACGCTACCGGGCCATTGCCCAGTCGCAGGTGCTAGCGGGCCTGCCGATAGCCCTGCTTGAGCAGACTCTGGAACGCTTGGCCAACGAAACCAACACGGCGGCCGCCAACTGGCTTCTCCAACAGCTCCAATGCCAGGCATAAAGCCATCAGGGCTCTCCTCTAGTCCTTGATTCACCGTTCGCGTAAGCGGGACGGAGTCCGTACAATCGGCCACTTTGCGGCATAACCAACCTCCTGCCTTGACGTAGATTGGCTGAGCTAGTAGGTCTGCAAGTACATCTTTTCTGGTAGGCACCTAGGCTAAAGTTGGCTCCGTCTTTAGCCTGTGTGCCCTCTAAGGGTAAGGAGCAACTACCGTCAGCTCGACGGGAAGTCACGCCTGTGGAGATCCCTCTGGCGGGGTAGTAGGTGTTGTTCGCGTATGCGGGACGGAGTCCTTACCTGCTACTAGCTATGGGTCGTGGAAGTAGGAAGAAAGCATCAACCGCGAGCAAAAGTCCGCTTTTGCCCGAGGTTGTATGAGTCTTTCAGAGCGGCGTTTGGGCCAGCTTGATGATGAGATGGTGGTTTTTGTCCACTGTGATCCAGCCCTGCTGGCGGAAACGGTTCAAAAGACGGGTGATGGTGACGCGGGTAGTGCCGATGGCATTGGCCAAGTCTTGGTGCGTAAGGCGCACCTGCAGGCGCACTCCTGTCGCAATGGGGGATCCCAACTCCACTGCCAACAGGGAGAGCAACTGACGCAGCCGATCCTCCACTCGCCGCCGCCCGGCCAGAGCCAGCAGTGCTTCGGTTTGGCGCAGTCGCCGCACCAACTGCTTGAGCAGCCCCTGGCTCAGGGTTTCTGAGGCTTCCACCTCGGCTGCCGACAGCCGCAGCACGTCAACTGCCGTCAACGCCTTAGCTTGGTAGGGATCCAACTTTGCCAGCGGGGATCCCAGCGGCATGGAGGGAACGGCAAAGCCCAAAATGGCCTCGCTCCCGTTGGCATGGACAGTACTCAACTGCACTACGCCCCGGCAGACAATCACCCACTCTTCGGGCGGCAGAGGAATGATTTGGCGAGGGCTGTAGGAAGATAGGCTGCGGCCTCGGTAGAGGTCTTCTAGGAGCTGACGCTCCCGTTTGACATACCGGCTGGGCGGCGTTTCAGGTATCATGAGCTAGCTCTGCTGGAGCAAACTTGGGTTCAGCGGGCGGCCTTTCCCCTGCTAAGGGAGAACAAGAGTCGGTCTGGGAACCAAGGATCCGTGTTCTCGACTACACCATATCGCTTGCCTTTCCCGCTGAAGTAAAGAGGAGGTTATGCTTGGGTTAAGTCTTGCCCTCGGCTTGGAAACGGGCAGAGCTGGGTGCAACCGCCATCCGGTAGGATAAAAACAGCCAAGCTCAAGCTTCAGGAGACTTGCCGTGACGCTGATGGTTCGCGTGATTACTCCTGACCGCATTGTTTGGGATGCCCCTGCCGAGGAGGTGATCCTCCCTGCCACCTCAGGCCAGCTGGGTATCCTGACCAATCACGCTCCCCTGTTGACAGCCATCGGCAACGGCGTGATGCGGGTCAAGGCCGGTGGCAAGTGGTCGGCCATTGCCGTGATGGGTGGCTTTGCAGAAGTGGAAAACAACGAGGTAACGGTTCTAGTCAACCGGGCCGAGCGAGGGGAACAAGTCGACAAGGCTGCAGCTCAAGCTCTTTTGGAGAAGGCCAACCAAGTTTTGAACACTAGCAGTGACAAGCAGGAGCGCCTGCAGGCTCAGTTGGATCAGCAACGGGCCAGGGCTTTACTCCAAGCTGCCGAAATGGGTTCCAAAAGCTAGGGGATACCTCTTGGTTAAGGTGAGGCTAGCTACCCGTAGGTTAGCAGAGTAGGATCCTCAAGACTCTTCCGCCCACGTGCATCCCCAGAAGCCTCCTCTGTTTTCTGATCCTCCCGAGGATTCTCACCAGCTTCTCCCGATCTCAGCCATTGGCGAGGCAGGTCTACTGCAGGTGGTGCAACGCTACTGTCCTGAGCAGGTGGTAGGAGATGATGCCGCAGTGCTGGCTGTTCCCGAAGGACAGTTGGTGGTAACCACCGATGTCTTGGTGGAGGGAGTTCACTTTAGCAACTTGACCACCCCGCCCCATGCCGTGGGCTGGCGCGCGGCAACTGCCAATTTGTCGGACTTGGCGGCGATGGGATCCCGTCCCCACTCGTTGCTCGTAGGCCTGGGCCTGCCGCCCTCCACACCAGTGGCCTGGGTGGAGGAGCTCTACCAGGGAATACAGGCTTGCTGCGCCCCCTGGGGATGCCAAGTGGTGGGAGGGGATCTGTGCCGCTCGCCCCAGCGGTTTGTGGCCATTACGGCGCTGGGATCGGTGCAGCCAGGGCGGGCCATTGAGCGCAAGCGGGCGCAGCCGGGCGATTGGCTCATCGTAACTGGGCCCCATGGAGATGCGCGGGCTGGCCTGGAGCTCTTGCTTCACCCTGAGCAGGGATCTATAGTCCCGGCAGCCCAGCAGCAGTTAATTAGGGCCCACCAATACCCACAACCGCGGCTGGATCTGTTGCCGCTGTTGGCAGCGATCCCTGACCCCATGCGCCTTGCCGGCATGGACACTAGCGACGGCTTGGCCGATGCCCTGGTGCAGGTGTGTCAGGCTAGCGGGGTGGCAGCGAGGATCGAGGCGGAGCGGATCCCGATTTCAGAGGCTTTGCAGCAGGTCTTTCCGGCCCAGGCCCTAGAGTGGGCCCTCTACGGCGGGGAAGACTTTCAGCTGCTCCTTAGCGCTGAGCCCTCTGTAGCCCAGTACCTCTTGGAAAAGCTGCCAGGGGCAGCCTGGATTGGCGAAGTCACTGGCTGGGATCCGCAGGGGACGGTGCGGCTAGACAACGGCCAGATCCTCAGCCGCCAGCAGGCCTTCCAGCATTTTTGAGCGGCTCAAAAGTGCAAGTGTCGGCTGACGCGCACCAAGGGACCCAGCCCTAGCCGCTTGGGACTGAGGGCCTGCATCTCAAACAGGGCCAAAATATGGTGCACCGGCAGCTCTGGCTGGTGGGAATTTGCCCCCATCGCGATGACCAAACCACAGCAGCCCCCCGTATCGCGGCAACGCCGCTCCCAGCGCCTGCGAGCCCTCGAGTGCACGGGATCGTCTTTGGGAAATTCGCCAAACAAGTGCAGGTCGCGGTTACCCGTCTGGACAATTTCTAGCTCGTAGCGATGGCCATCGAAGGGATCCACTCCCGTATTGAAACAAATCCCTTGGGGGCCCCCCTCGCCGCGCAGGTTTTCAATCAGTTGCTTGGCCTTAGAGCGAGAGGTGCGCACAATCACCACCGGCAGCCCCTCCCCCTTCTGCACCAGTTTGCTCTGAGGGAGAGGATGCACTTGCCCTGCACGGCGCAACACCTCCACTGTGGCCCAAGGCAGCAGTCCCAGGCCAAGCTGCGCTCCCTCAGGCAACAGATCCTCTCGGAGCAGAGCTTGGGTGGGTTTCTCTTCCTCTAATGCCAGCAGCTCTGCCGCCAACTCAGGCAGGGTGCGCACCTGCACCGACAGGGCTTCCCCTTGGGGATTGGGAACGCAATACTGCCCCTGACAAGGTTGAAAGCCCTTTTCCAGCTTGCGGCGGTACTGCTTCAAGAAGCAATGCAAGGCCTCCAAGGCCACGGCCAAGGTTGCTGCCTCCTCTTCCTGTAAAACACCGCGCAAGCCCTCCAGCGGGTGGATGGTGCCGAAGTTCGGCTCGATTTCCTCGGGATCCAACTCTGCCAAGTCCAAGTTTGGCCAGTCTTCCAGTTCGGGATGGCGGGGTTGAAAAGTCAGGTAGAGACAGTCCTGCCTCAGGAAGACTTCCTCCATCTCAGCAGGGTCCGCTTGCCTAGCCTGCTGGCGAAACTGTTTGAGGGAGGGCAGGGAGCGGTAAAAAATCACCCCATACTCCATTCCTGCCCGTCCCATGATTGAGACGTAGAGAGTTTCGACGTCCCACTGATGCAGCTCAATGGCTAGAATGTGGTGATCCTCAAGGTACTCCCAGGGGGCATCCTGCCAGAGGGTAAAGGCTTTGCTAGCCAAGAGTTCTGCGTAGTTTTCTGGCAAAGGTGGGGGGATCTGCTCCTGAGCCTCGGCAAAGCTTTGTAGGATCTCATCGATGAGCGGTAGCTCCGGCTGGTATTCCACTTTGATGTCCAGCTCGTGCAGAATGCCGCGCAGGAAAAACTGCACCTCCCGGTTGCGCACGACGATTTTCTGGGGACGGGCTGGCAAGCCCGCATTGGGCCGCTCCATGGCCGCGATCAAGGCCCGCACCATTGGCTCCATGCCAGAGCCAGCAGGCACCACCTCCATAGCTCGCACCACACCCTGAACGCCGTCCACCCAGAGAATGCATTCCCCCTCGCCGGGAGAAGGCTGGGAGCCAGCAACTGGCGAGCTTGGCAGGCTGTGGCGATCCCCTTCCCACACGGAAGGAATCTGGGGCAGCTTTTGCAGTCGACGAACCGTAGCGGCTGGCAGACGCGACATAGACATCCCGAGACCACAAAAACCACCCAAAGGCCTAGCAGATGCCTTGGGTAGGGATCCCTCTCTCCTCAGCCAAGTTGAGAGTGGGGATCCCCCTCCAGCCACTCTAACCGAGCCCGGAGAAGCTGAATCCCCGCTAGGGACAATGGCCAAGCAAACCCGAGTAAAGAGCTGATGGTCAGATTCGAACTGACGACCGCTCGATTACAAGTCGAGTGCTCTACCAACTGAGCTACATCAGCCCGTTCTACCTGGATTATATACTAGCACCTCCCTTGCAAGTTGTCCCCGCCTGCCAGTTTGTTGCTAGGGGGCAGCAGGCAGGGGATTGAGCTGACAGCCGAGAGAGGCAAGGAAGCTACTGCCGATCCTCTGCTGGCTGTGGAATGGGAGCTAGGTAAATAGCCAAAGCTCCGGCCAGAAAGCCCAGGATATTGCGCACCACTGGCAGCCAATCTCGGGTGCGGGCAACCACTGGGCCAAGGCCAAAGGCCCCAAACAAAATGAACCACAAGGGAGAGATGAGCAAAGCCCAGCGCCAGTTAAACACCTCCTCTCCCTGGCGGGGTTTGCCGGCAAACCCAAAGACAATCCCACCCAAGATAGAGGTAATCAACGTCAGGATCCACTGCTCCTGCGGCAGCCCAGGCACTACCCGGCAACCGCCTTGGCGAAAACAGCGATCCAGAACCTCAACGGCCTCTAGAATGGCGCGGTGGGCGCCATGTTCCTGCACATAGAACTGGTTGCCAAAGCGAGACTGCAGCTCGATCCAAAAGGTGCGCGGCAAGATCTCCCGCACCGCATCCCCCACGTTGAAGGCCAGCAGGTTGCCCCCCCGGGGATCCGCCACCATCAAAACGCTGCGCTCGTTTAGGCCCCAGTACTCCTTCACCTGGCGGCCCGGGGTTTGGTCAAACTGGGTCAACACCCGCAGCTTCCAGCCAGTTTCTTCCTCCAGCCGGCTCAGGTGCTCGGCCAGTTCGGCTTCCTCCTTGCTGCTCAACTGATCCGCCAAGTCCAAAACCGGAACAGGCGGCTGAGGCAACTCCATCGGCACTACTGGCAGGGCAGGCTGCGCCCCCAGGGGAGATCCCCCGCCCACCCAAATCCATAGCCCTAGGCAAAGACTCACTCCAAAGCCAAGTACCCTTTGCCACTGGATGCTCATGCTACTCCCTCTTTAAAGACCCAATCCTGAAAACTGATGTTAAGAAGTGTTTCAAGTTCTTACAGATCCATCATGCCCTGGAAGCCAACATTTGGCCAGAGGGAGTTCTTTCTGGGTTTTCCAGGTAGCTGCGGGAAGGGTTGGCAGCAGAGTCTTTTCTGGTCAATTGCCCATCGAGAGGGCATACTGGTGGCAACAATTTTGGATGCCGGGGGCGTGCATGATGAAGTTCAGACGCTGGTTGGGTCTCTGCTGGGCCGGCCTGATGGCGCTACTCCTCACGGCCTGCGGCCAGGGATCCACTCCCTACGACAGCATTGTGATCAACTTTGTTAACACGGCTACTCCCAGTGAGATCGCTGCCCTTGCCAAAGAGTACAACTTGACGCTGCGACCCAGCAGCAACAGTGCCTTTGCCCGCCAAGAGGTTATTTACCTAGCCACTGGGGAGGCGACTCATCCCAGGGCCACCCGGCGGCTGCTCCAGCGGCTTCAGCGGGAAGCCCTCGTTGAGTATGCCCACCCCAACTACCAATTCCAGGCCGCTTTCGTGCCCAACGATCCCCTTTACTCCCAGCAGTGGAACCTACGGGCCATCCGCATGCCCGAAGCCTGGGAGATTTCTCAAGGGGAAGGGGTGACGGTGGCAGTCGTGGACACGGGGGTGACGCGGGTGCCGGATCTGGCCCAGACCGAATTTGTGAAGGGCTACGACTTCGTAGATGACGATGAGGATCCCACCGACCTCAACGGCCACGGCACCCATGTGGCTGGCACCCTTGCCCAGTCCACCAACAACGCCCTGGGCGTGGCAGGTGTTGCCTTCAAGGCCAAGATCATGCCCGTGCGGGTGCTGGATGCCAACGGCTTTGGATCCCTGTCGGACGTGGTGGAAGGGATCCGCTATGCCGTCGACCATGGCGCTACCGTCATCAACCTCAGCTTGGGCAGTCGCGCCTCAGCTCGCTTGATGGAAGAGGCGGTAGCTTACGCTCACAGTAAAGGAGTGACCGTAGTTGCAGCTGCTGGCAACGAAAACTCCAGCCAGGTAAGCTACCCAGCCCGCTATCCCCATGTCATCGCCGTCTCAGCCACGGGGCCTGATGGCACCAAAGCTCCCTACTCCAACTATGGGGTTGGCGTGGATATTGCTGCTCCTGGTGGGGCCAAGACGCCCGAGCACCCAGAGTACGGCATCCTGCAACAGACCATCAACCGCCGCAACCCCGACGAGCCGGTCTTCGCCTACTTCCAAGGCACCAGCATGGCTGCCCCCCACGTGGCTGGCGTGGCGGCGCTGATCCAGGCTCAGGGCATCAAGGATCCGGACAAGGTGGAGGCCATCCTCAAGATGTCAGCTGCCCCAGTACCTGGCGACAAACAGAACTTCTATGGCGCCGGTCTGCTGGACGCAGCCAGAGCCTTGGCCCGAGCCAGGGGTCAGCAGGAGGAGAACCCCTTGGTGCTGTGGCTGAAGGACTTCCTGAAGTACCTAAACGACAACGGCTACCTCAACCCTCGCTTCTGGTTTGATGGGGGCGCAATTGCCCTGGTGCCCAAGCTGCTGATGGTGGTAGGTGGCTACATCCTCCTGGTGCTCATTCGCTGGTGGTTGGCTCCCAAGCCCGTACCGGTGACAGTACCCCTATTGTCCGGGATCCTCCTGGGCAGCGCTGGCCTCTTCCCCCTGCAAGGGTTGGCCATTGTGGGTTTCCCCCGCTGGCCCTTGCAACTGCTGGGCAGCTCCCTGCCAGAGCTAGGCACCGCCTTAGCCCAGACCAATGCCCTAGATCCCTTGTTTGCCAGCGTGTTGATCCCTGGCCTGTTGATGGTGCTCCTCCTGGGCCATCGGCGCTGGCGCTGGGCGGTCATCGGCCTCTGCCTGGGGGTGGCTTCCCATCTGCTCCTGTCGGGATCCCTGTTCTATGAGGGGGTACTATGGCTTGGATCCTCTGCTTGGTTGGGGCGCTCCTTCTTGCTCCTCAATGGCTTGCTCTGCCTGGGCCTGGCCTACTTGGGAGCACAAGCCATCTTGGATTTGCAGCCCAGCAGCACCGTCCTAGCTCTGAGGAAGTGATGCAAGAATTCAGGGGTACCATTGAGTTTCTCGACATTGAGGGGGGGGTGTGGGTGCTGACGCTCCCTTCAGGTCAGCACTACGCCCTCTTCCGCGCCCCCAAAGAGCTCCTGCAGGAGGGATTGCAGGTTACCATTCAGGGGCAGGTGAGGGAAGACTGGGTAACAACAGCGCAGGTGGGTCCAGTCTTGGAGGTAAAAAGCTTCCGGAAGCAGCCCTAGCCAACTGAACCTCTGGGAGGACCCTAGTACTCCCTGCCAGCCATCCCCAGGCCGGCAGTTACTCCGAGCTCGGGATTTGACTGAGAACTGCTTGCAGAGAGCGGACATCGCAGCAGTACACCTGGTGCGGGCGGGCATACCCTTTGAGCTCCACCACCTGCTGGGAGAAGCAAGTGGCTGACTGACCTAGTTGTCGGGTCAAGTAGGCGTAGGTGCTCTGGCTGATGGCCAGGTCAGTGTTGAGGGTGCGGGTGGCGCTTTCGAGGCGAAAGGCCAGGTTGACGGTGTCGCCCAGAGCCGTGTACTCCTGGCGAGTGGTGTTGCCTACCTGGCGCACGATGGCTGGGCCAGTGTTGACGCCTGCTCCCAGGCGCAGGGGAGAGGGCAGGGGAAACTCGCTATTCAGTTGTTCGGTCATCTGGAACAGCTTCACCAGGGCCTGCAGAACTGACTTCACGTCAAGCTCGATCTCCGCCTGGTCGGCTGGCAAGGGATCCGCATGGGGTGTATGGAACCAGACGGCCATGATGGCGTCGCCAATGTACTTATCAACGCTGCCTCCCTGTTGCTGGATGATGTCGCCGCCGCGCCGGAACCAGTCGCCCATCACCTGGGAAAGCAGCCGCTCGTCCAGTTGTTGGGTCAGTTGTCCGTAACCGCGCACGTCAACCACGGCCACTGAGATGAGCCAGCGGGTCTGCAGCACCAGGGTGTCCGAAGGCCTGCCGGCAGAGCCGGGCTCTGGGCTAGTCAGAGATCCGCTGTGAAACTCAAGCTGGGATTGGCCAAGAGTAAGGCGATCCCCGTCTTGCAGCAGCGTGGGAATGCTGATGCGGCGATTGTTAACAAACGAGCCGTTGCGGCTGCCCAGATCGATGAGATAGATGCTGTTGTCATCCAAGTACTGCAGCAGGGCGTGCTGGCGGGAGACACTGGGATCATTGAGGACGATGGCGTTGCCCTCATCGCGGCCCAGCGTCCAAGCTGTGGCTCCAGCAAGAACGTACTTCCTCTGGCTGCCGTCCGGCTCTCTAAGAATCAGGTAGGGAGCAGCGGCAGGTTCGCCTGGGACGCTCATGGTAGGAGAGGAGATAAGGCAACCCCACTCTAATACGATACCCCTCTCCCCTGCATTTGAACCGCAGCTAGGCTGGTCTTGGCGGGCATCAGGCCAACTAATATCATGTTGTGTAGATATGTTAAGGCCCTATGGCGAATCCTTCCCATCCCATTCCTGCTGAGCAGCAGCCTCTGCGGCAATATGCGGAGCTAAGGGAAGCTTTTCTTTTTCGCTGGCCAACACTGGCCTGGCTCCCCTACTTACGGCGGCTCCTGGGCGTGTGGGGAGTGGTTGCGGTGGGAATTTTGCCACTGGTGTGGGGCAGCTTTGTCGGGGATTGGGGCCACTTCACCTTGGCATGGGTCCTGGGAGCCAATGCCTTGCTAGGCCTAGTGCTGCTCCACCTCTACTTGGGCTGGGCCCACGTGCGGCGGCGCTTGGTGCAGCCGCGGATCCCTTACGAAGAAAGCGGCTGGTACGACGGGGCAATGTACGTCAAATCGGAAGAGGAGCTGGCTCAGCATCGGCTCATTGTCCGTTATCAGGTTGAGCCGGTGTTGCAGCGCCTGCGACGCAGCTTGTGGGGGGTGGTTGGGCTGAGTGCCCTGACGGCCTTGCTTTGGCCACTCTGGTAGGGAGAACCAAGGGGATCCCAAGCGGTGCATGTAACTTCTGATCTGGCTCAAGCCTTGCGGCCCACTGCCGTTGCCATTGGTAACTTCGATGGCTTGCACCTGGGCCATCAGAAAGTGCTGCAGCCAATTCGAGACTCCCCAGAGGGGGTGCGCACGGTTCTCACGTTTCATCCCCACCCGCAGGAGGTGTTGACGGGGCAAAAGCAATGGCTGCTGACTCCGCCGGCGGAGAAGCTGGCGCTGTTGGCTGAAATGGGCTTTGAACAGGTGGTGCTGCTCCCCTTTACCCCTGCCCTGGCTTGCCAGCCTCCCCAAGACTTCATCCAGACAGTTCTTGAACAAGGGTTGCGCGTTCGCCACCTCAGCGTTGGCTGGGACTTTTGCTTTGGCCATCGCCGCTCAGGCAACGCCCAAACTCTGAAGGCCTGGGGATCCCAGTGCCGTATTCCAGTAGAGGTCATCCCAGAGGTGCAACTAAACGGGAAGCGAGTCAGCAGCTCCCGCATTCGCGCCGCCCTAGCTACAGGGGAGGTGGCAGCAGCCGCAGAGCTCTTGGGTCGTCCCTATCGGCTCATTGGAGAGGTGGTGCCAGGGGATCGCCGGGGACGGGAGCTGGGCTTTCCCACTGCCAATCTGCGCCTGCCGCCCGAGAAGTTCTTGCCCCGCAACGGAGTGTACAGCGCCTGGGTGGAGGTGCCCGCTGCCGCGGGAGCTCTGCCAGGAGTGATGAACATCGGCTACCGTCCTACGTTTGCTGGGCTGCGGCACACGGTTGAGGTGCATCTGCTGGATTGGACGGGCGATCTCTACGGGCAGGAGGTGCGGGTGGCGTTGCAGGGGTTTATCCGCCCAGAGCGGCGCTTCCCCAAAGTGGCGGACTTGATCCACCAAATCCAGCAGGATTGCCAGAAGGCTCGGCAACAATTGGGCTTGGCGGAGCCGGTTCCTCTCCCAGCGCAAGAGAGACCTCAGGAGAGCTTAATCAGGGATCCCCACAGCAGGGCTATCGCCTCAGACCACTCCACCGTGGCCCCGTAGGTATCCCCCGTGTGTCCTCCCAGTTGGCGGTAGATCCAGTGGCCCACGGCCAAGGCTCCCAGAGCAGCGCCTAGCGTCCAAAGTAGCAGAGGCCCCCAGGCCAGGATCCCGCTTCCCCCCAGACCGGCTGTGGTAACCCCTAGGAGCAGGGTGCCCGGCCACAGGGATCCCGGCAGGGAGGTGGAGTCTTTGAGGAAGCGGGCGGATCCCTGCTCCCGCAAGTAGGGGTAGAGAGCAATGGCCAGCAGTTGGCCCCAGCGACCCCAGGCTGGCACCAAGAGCAGGAGGGGCCAGACTTGTAGGCTACTCAGGGCAGCAAACTTCAACAGCAGCACCAGCCCTAGGGCCAGTACCCCGTAGGCTCCCGTGTGGCTGTCGCTCATCACTTGGAGGCGGTGGGAATTGCTGGCTGACTGCTCTGAGCTGGTGTGGAGATTGGCCGCCAGGCCATCGGCGGTATCGGCCACCCCATCCAGGTGCAGCCCCCCGGTTAACACCACCCACAGCGCTACCAGTAAAGCTGCCCGTACTCCTGCTGGAAAAACCTGAAGCAAGAGGGAGGCCAAAAAGAGGATCCCGCCTAGGCATAGACCCACCGCCGGTAGCCAGGCGGCGATGCCCTCAAACTGCAGATCTGCTGCCCGTCCTAGGGGCAAGGCGGTGTAGAAAGTTAGAGCTGCCCAGAAACGCCGCAATGGTGTCCTCCTCCCTTCGAGGAGCTGGGATCCAGCCTCCCAGGATCTGGGGAGGTAGCAGCCAGGTCTAACTAGGCCCGGCTAGCGGATGTACTCTTTCAACACGCTGTTGCGATTGGGATGGCGCAGCTTGCGCAGCGCTTTGGCCTCGATCTGCCGGATGCGCTCTCGGGTAACGTTAAAGATTTGGCCAATCTCCTCCAGGGTTTTCATGCGGCCGTCATCCAGCCCATAGCGCAGCCTCAACACATCCCGCTCGCGAGGGGTGAGGGTTGCCAAAACGCTTTCCAGATCTTCCCGCAATAACATCTTGGCCACCCGCTCCTCGGGAGTTTCTCCCTCCGACTCAATAAAGTCTCCCAGCCGCGAGTCCTCCTCTTTGCCAATAGGCGTCTCCAAGGAAATAGGAAGCTGAGCCGACTTGGCAATGAAGCGCAGCTTCTCGATGGTGATTTCCATGCGAGTGGCGATCTCCTCTTCCGTGGGCTTGCGGCCCAACTCCTGGGAAAGCTGCTTGGTGACTTTCTTAATGCGCGAGATGGTTTCGTAGAGGTGAACCGGCAGGCGAATGGTGCGCGATTGATCGGCAATGGCGCGGGTGATGGCTTGGCGGATCCACCAGGTGGCATAGGTGGAAAACTTGTAGCCCTTTTCGTGATCAAACTTCTCGGCTGCCCGAATGAGGCCCAGGGAGCCCTCCTGGATCAGATCCTGAAAGGAGAGACCCCTGTTCATGTATTTCTTGGCAATAGAGACTACCAGCCGCAGGTTGGACTGCACCATCTTTTCTTTAGCCCGCCGCCCCTGGTGTAGGCGCCGCCGGAATTCCGGCAAGGGCATTTTGACTTCCTCTGCCCATAGCTCCTCCGGCACCTCCTCCGGGCTGGACCAGAGGCCCATTCGCTCGAAAACGGCCTCACGGGCGCGCTCTAGCTCCAGCAGATCGGCAATTTTTCGCGCTAGCTCAATTTCTTCGTCAGGCCGCAGGAGGCGAATGCGCCCAATTTCTTGCAAATAGACGCGAATAGAGTCGTCGGTGTAGACCTTTTTCTTGCTAGCCGATTTGCGTTTCGCATGCCCTTTGGCGGCAGTAGCCTCATCCTCCTCCTCGAGGAACTCTTCGTCGCCCTCCTCCTCGTCCAAAGCCTCAGGGTCACTGGCATCCAGTTCAAACTCGAGGGGATCCGCTCCATTGTCTGCATCCAGGAGGATGGAAGAGGAGCTTTCCAGATCCGAGTCGAGAAGAGCCGTCTGACCAGATGTCACCAACTCCTTTGCTTGCACCATGCTGATTTCCTCGTGACGCTAATCACAAAACTGGAGGCAACTAAGAGCTTCTAGACGCCAAGGCAAAAGCAGCAAGTCCCAAGTCCACTGCAACCCAGAACGCTAGCTCTAGGGCGCCAAGAGCTGCAGAACTAGACCCCGCTCGCGCTAGGCAAGCTGGCCCGCTTCTAGACAGCCAAGGGCTGGGGTTACTCTCGAAGCAACGGTGGCTCATGGGGCTCAATGAAACTGGTGCAAAACTTGTTGGACAGGCAAGCCCCCTCGAAATTGAGGAAGCCCACCTTTTGCTCTTCCCTGGCGCAGGGCAAGGCGCCTCCTGGAAGGGCTGGCTACCTCAACCCCTCCCCACGCTTGGAGGAAGGAGCACACCACAGCTGCCGGCAAGGGATCCCTGCAGGCAGCTGTAGCCGTTCACACCAAACGCCTTCCCTAAATTAGCCCGCCCTTGGGGAAACAGCAACGGGGCAGGTGAAGAAAATCTAAACTTTGTCCCGCCGCCTCACAACGCTCCAATCCCGATGTCAGGGATCCCTACGACTTGACGGGGCGCTGGAGGATCCTCCAGGAGCCGATTCTGGTGGGCCGGAGACGGTGGAGCAACTCCACCAAGGCTTTCTAGGTCATCAAGACCCATACCTTGCAGCAGGAACCTGCCCAGTGGGGGATCTGCCTGCCGGTGGTGTCGCTTCAGGGGGCGCTGGCTAGGCCCTCTTTTTCCGCAGAGCGCAGGATTGGCCAGAACCAGTGGGGCCGCATGAGGATCACCGTGTCGATGACATGAATGATGCCGTTGTCGGCTTCAATATCGGCCTGGATAACGGTAGCATTGTTTACCTCAAACACGTCCCCTTCGATAAACAAATCGATGGGGGATCCCTCCACCGAGCCTACACTTCGATACTTGGCCAAGTCCGCCTTTTTCAGGCGACCGGGCACCACATGGTAACACAAGATGCGAGTCAGTTGAGGGATGTTTTGCACCAGGGTGGTAATGGTGCCAGGGGGCAACTTGGCGAAAGCGGCATCGGTGGGCGCAAAAACAGTAAAGGGGCCAGGGCCTTTCAGAGTATCCACCAAGTTTGCCGCTTTCACGGCTGTAACTAGGGTGGAGAAACCTTCCGTAGCAACTGCAATATCGACAATATCAGGCATGGCCAAAATCCTTATTTTGCTAGAAGTTGGGATGACAGGAAAGTCAAAGTGGTGCGCAGTTTCAGAGCTACCTGGCCTGAATACGACTGAAAATGGGCAGAGTCAATGCCTAGACTTGAAGTCGGCTAGCGATAGTTCTGATCCTGAATGTAGGCCAGGCGAGCTGCTTCTCGAATCCCGTATTCCGGCCGAGTGAAGCGATTGAGTTGCCCCTCAAAGTAACGACGGTTCATCATCAAATGTCGCGGATTGGGATCGTCCAAAGGATAGAGAAAAGCTGCTCTCCCCGCCTGGATCACGGCTGAGGTGACATTGTACATGGATCGCTGAAAGCTAATCCCAAGCTGGATCAGCATGTCATCTTCGCCGCGGCAATGCTTGCGGTAATACTCCACTAAATACTGGGGCAAAAAGTGGTACATATCCTGGTGCAAAAGCGTCGGCGGGATCCCGGCACTGGCCACGGGAAACTTGTCGGCGTAGAGAACCCCGTAGTGAAAGTCCAACTGGTTAACGGGCACTTGGTTGGCCTGGGCGTTATAGGACTTGGTGCCGCGGAAGGGAGAAGAGCGATAAAACACCGCCTCTACGTAGGGGAAAGCCGCCTCGTATAGCCAGGTAAATCCCTTGGATTTGGGCACAATATCGTACCATTCTCCGCGGATGCGCACCCGGTGATAAATGGGCCGTCCGGCAATGGCGAAGATCCCCCTGACCAAGAAGTTCATCGCCTCCGGCACGCTGGTAATTTTGCCCTCGTCGTAGAGATCGCTCATCTCAAGAAAGACAGGGGCCATCACCTCCCAAAACAGGCCCAGCACCGAGTACATGGTGGCCTGGCGGCATAGCTCTAAAAACATGTCTGGGAAGAGCTTGTATAGCCCCATCAACAGGGGGTTGCCTTGGCAGTAGGCGCGGATGGCGCGGTCGGCATTTTGCTTGTATTCTTCCGAGTCCATATAGGGATCCAGCAGGCCCCCCATATCTCGGTGCCAGAGCATGGCCCGCATACACTCTTCCGCAAATTCCATGTTGATGCGATCATGCCAAAGGTGATGCAAGATCCGCGGCAGCTTGCGCTTGAGCTCCCCTTTTTCCATGAACTCCAGGAGCTCTGGGTGGGCCGTGGCAGGACCACGCCAAATGCGCAGATCCGCATCATCTCCAGCGTAGTGGTTGGCCAGCTTCAGATACTCTTCGGGAATGATGTACTTAAAAAAGGGCAAGGGATCCACAAACACCTGCTCGGCAATGTAGAGCAGATCGCGCCAATAAAAGTCCATCGGAATGGCATAGGCTTTGTAGATGCCGATAATTTGCATCAAGTTTTCCGGCGTATCCGGCAGCATCGATCCCCCTGCCTCGAGGCGATGGACTATCTCGGCAAAAGGATGAGTGGAAGGAGGTAGCTTAGGTGCAACTAGGGTTGTTGCCATGGAAAGTCTCCAACTCTTCAATTCCTGGGAGTTTCCCGACTACCTGGTGAGCTCGTTGCTAGGGAGAATGATCCGGGTTACCGGCTGAGGCCAAGATAACCGTTTGGGCCTGAGCCACCTGGGTGGAGAGGGTAAACGCCAAGGGTTGCGGCCATTTCACCAAGTTCATGGGCTGGATCCCAAACCAGACGATCAAGGCAGTTAAAACAAAGCCCGGGATCCGCTCCCAGCCCTGCACCCGTGGGTAGTAGGCGGTGCGGTTGTCCAATTTGCCAAAGCAGGTGCGGTTGAGCAAAATCACAAAATACACCGCTGTCAAGCCGGTGCCGCAGATGCTGATCAAAGTGGGCAAGGGAAAATCTTGGTAGCTGCCCTGGAAGATCAAGAACTCAGCCACAAAGCCCACCAAGCCTGGGATCCCGGCACTGGCCATGCCGCCTAAAATCAGCAGGGCACTCACCGTGGGCAGGCCCCGCAGGGGATTGAGCAGGCCGTTGAGCACGTTGAGATCCCGCGTTCCTACCTTGCGCTCCACCAGGCCCACCAGATCAAACAGCAGCGCCAAAATCAGGCCGTGGGAAACCATCTGCACCATTGCTCCCGTCAAGCTAATCGGCGTGGCCGCCGCCATGCCCAGCAGGATGTAGCCCATGTGGCCGATGGAACTGTAGGCCACCATGCGCTTGATGTCTTTTTGGGCAATAGCCGCCAAAGCTCCCGAGAGCACGGCAATGGCCCCCCACCAGGCCAGAAGCCCGGCCAGGTCAGCCCAAGCTTGGGGAAACAACTGCAGCCCAAAGCGAAATAGGCCATAGGTGCCCAACTTGGAGAGCACCCCTCCTAGCAGTATCGCCACCGGCGGGGAAGACTCTCCGTAGGCATCAGGCAGCCAGGTGTGGAGGGGCACCAGCGGCATCTTGATGCCAAAGGCCACCATCAACGCCAAGAGCGCCAGAGTTTGGGCAGCAGGGCTCAGAGAGCTGATGCGAATCTCAGCCAGCTCAAAGGTATGGGGATCCCCAAGCCAGTAGATAGCCAAAAAGGCCCCCAGCAGGAAGATGGCGGAGACAGCGGTGTAAATCAAAAACTTGATGGCGGCGTAATCCCGCTTGGGGCTGCCCCAGATGGAAATAAGTAGGTAGATCGGGATCAGCACCAGCTCGTAGAAGAGGAAAAACAAGAGCAGGTTCTGAGCAGCAAAAGCCCCGTTGACCGAGCCGCTCATCAGCAGAATGCAGCCGTAAAAGAGATTGGGACGCTGCACCTCTGGCTCAGCCGTCAGGATGGCGATGAGGGTAAGCAGCCCGTTCAGAGCTACCATCAGCAGGGACAAGCCGTCCAAGCCCAGGGAGTAGCTCAAGCCAATCTCTGGGATCCAATCCCACCGCTGCTCCCACTGAAAGCCAGTTGCCTGCACGTCAAAGCGGGTAAATAGAAACAGCGAGATGGCCAACGGGATCCCGGCCAGGACCACCGCCAGCTTTCGCCCTCCCAAGCCCAGGAACAGGAGCAGGGATCCCAAAATCGGCAACCCAATCAAGGCACTCAGCATGGTCTTTACCCCCTCGACCTACCCAAGCCTAGAGAACCACCAACCCAGCAGAGCCACCCCCGCCACAATCGTCAGCACATAGGCCTGCAACTGGCCGGAGGTGGTGTACTTCAGGACTTGGCCGCCTGCCAGCACCGCCAAACTGGTCAAATTCACTAGGCCGTCCACCACGTAGCGGTCAAAGAGCGCCGTGACCTCGGAGATGATGCGCACCACAAACACCACACTGGCTCGGTAGAGCTTGGGAGTGTAGAAGTCGTTGGCCAATAGGTCCTGCCAGTCAGCCAAGAAAGCCCAGTCCACCGGCCGCCGCTCCCGCGGCAGGTAGAGCACTGCCCCCAAACCCATGCCTACCAGGCTGGATGCGGCCATCAGGGCAACAGGGATCCCTTCCAGCGTGGGCGTTAAACCCAGCGCCGCCAGGATCATGGTTATGTGCAGAACCACCCCCATCATGACCGTGCTGGGCAGCATCATCGGCCAATGCACTTCTGGCGAGCGCTCGCTCATCTGCTGTGGCTTACCCCCCCAAACAAGGCCGAATACCCGGGTTAGGCCCAGTGCCGTCACCGCGTTGGTAACCAGCACAACTGTTGCCGCCAGCCCCTGCCCTGACTGCACCAACTGCTGCCACAGATCCGTCAGCACCCAAAAGGAACCGAAAGGCGGCAAAGCGATGATTCCGGCCATTCCGGTCAAGAAGCACAGCCCTGAGATAGGACGCCGCGACCACAAGCCCCCTAGATAACGCAGATCCTGGGTAATGCTGTTCCAGATCACCATGCCCAGCGCCATCACCAGCAAAGCCATCGCCGGCGCATAGGTAAGCAGCAACTGATACGCTTGCTGGACATGGCCGGTGCCCACTGCTACAAAGATCAAGCCCATGTAGGCGCTCACCAGGTAGGACAAGGCCCGCTTGGCGTCAATTTGAGCCAGGGCCACAAAGGCTCCCCCCACTGCCGTCAGCCCCCCAATTACCAGCATCACCCGCAACACCGTTGGGGAAAGAGCATAGAGCGGCTGCAGGCGGATCAACACCCAGGCCCCTGTGCCCACCACCGCGGCGTTGCGCAAGATTGTGGCAGGGATCGGCCCCTCCATCGCCTCATCCAGCCACAGGTGCAGGGGGAACTGAGCACACTTGCCCACAGGTCCAGCCAGCAAGCCCAGCCCTGCCAGCGCAAGCAAAGTTGGATCCACAGAGATGGCTCCTGCCTGCACCGCCTTTGCCCAGGCCGCCAAGTCCTCAAACTCCCAGGAGCCCGTCAGGGGATAAATGGCAATAACCCCCATCAAGAGCAAGAGGTCGCCGATGCGCTTGGTTAGGAAAGCATCTCGCGCCCCGGTGACCACCAGCGGCTGGTTATACCAAAAGCCCACCAATAGGTAGGTGCCCAGGGTCAAAATCTCCAAGATGACGTAGCTAAAAAACAGAGAGCCACACATGGCCAGGGCGCACATTCCCCCCTCAAACAGGCCCAGCAGGGAGAAGAAGCGCGCCCAGCCCCAGTCCATTTCCATGTAGCCAAAGCCGTAGATCTGGGCCACCAGGTTCAGCCCCGTCACCACAGCGCAGGCCCCCAGCGTTACCGAAGAGACCTCTAGCGGCAGCTCCAACACCAGATCCCCCACCTGCAGCCAGGGCAGCGGAATCACCTGCGCCGGCTGATCCCAAATCGCCACCAGCGCCCCCACACTGTGCAGAAACGCTACCAAAGTCAGCAGCGCATTTAGGTAGCCCGCCGGTCGAGGGCCAGTGCGGCGGGTGATTCCTGGGGACCAGATCAGCGCTCCCCCCCACCCCACCAGCGCATAGAGGGGAATTAACCATGCGGTTGTAACCAGCCCGTTCAAGCTCATAGTCCTCCTTCCGACCCGGGATCTCGCCTGACCCCATCGCTGGCTGAGATTCTGTAAAAAATCTTAAGAGGCATCCTAGTGGCAAACTAGGATAGACAAAAGTCAAGTTTTCCGATGAAGACCGTAGACTTAAGTCTATCCGCCGAAAAAACGCTGGGAAGTCAGGAAGACCCACCTAAGGGATCCCGCCTGCAGGCCACTTCAGCCGCACCTGCATTCTGTTGCAAAAAGCAAAGAGCCCCCTGTAGAAGTCCCTGCCGAGTTTTGGGGGCTACTGCCAGTTAGGTTTCCGCCAGCTCTACTAGGGCCTTTGCCTGCCCTGAGCAACCAGAGCTTGCTCGACTAGCTTTCCGACTTGCTAGAAGTCTGCACGTATAGGATTACTAGAAAGATGGAAGGTACCAAGATAAGCAAAAGAGTGGCCAAGATGCCCAGGTAGTTTGTCTCCATCGCTCCGCACGCGGCAAATCCAACTGGCAGCTAGCATACCATTCTCAGGTGCGCCTTGCCCAAACGACCCAGCCAGCCCTAGGGCTTGGTTCTCACCGCAACATCCCCCAGCACCTTAGTCTGGCAGGCGAGGCGATAGGTCTCAGGCTTGCGCCTGAGTTTGCGGTTTTCTGCCTCTGTGCGTGGCGAGAGGTTTTCAGCCCCCTCGACAATCTCCACCACACAGGTGCCACACTGGCCGTTGCCGCCGCAGTTTAGCAGCTTGGCCACCATCTTATAGAGGTCAACCTGGTTCTCCAGCGCCTTCAGGCGCAGGTTCGACCCCTCTGCGACGACGACCTCCCGGTTCTCGTTCACAAACCGAATCGTTGCCATAGCTCTGCCAAAAAACCTTGCTCGAACTGAGCCAAGAAAGAGCGATGTTGCTAAGTATTGTTACATTTTAAGTCATGTTTTTAATCTTTGGCCAGAGATCGGGGAAGATGGTGCCAAATATGAGGGGCATCCCGCCTGCAGCCACTCAGGTCGGTTGCGCTTCGTTATACTGTCTGATCTCTGGGAGGGAAATTCTGCCGGCAATACTTTCAGTGGGTGTGCCCTTAGGTTAGGTAGGCATGGCACCCCTTAAGCTAGAAGGGACTGCTCAGGTCAGAACCTAGGGGGGTGTCGACTTCGCTTTTTGACTGGATATTGCCCAAGTGTTGAAAACGTGGAGGATCGAGCTTTATGGGACTACCGTGGTATCGGGTCCACACTGTTGTACTCAACGATCCAGGCCGCCTCATTGCGGTACACCTAATGCACACTGCCCTGGTGGCGGGTTGGGCCGGATCGATGGCCCTGTACGAAGCAGCCATCTTCGACCCATCGGATCCGGTCTTGAATCCAATGTGGCGCCAGGGCATGTTTGTCATGCCGTTTATGGTGCGCCTGGGAGTGGTCAACTCATGGGGTGGATGGAACATCTATGGCGAGAGCGTTGCCAACCCAGGCTTCTGGACGTTTGAGGGGGTAGCCGCTGCCCACATCGTTCTATCAGGGTTGCTCTTTTTGGCTGCCTGCTGGCACTGGGTGTACTGGGATCTGGAGCTGTTCCGGGATCCCCGTACCGGTGAGCCAGCCTTGGACTTGCCGAAAATCTTTGGGATCCACCTGCTCCTGGCGGGGATTCTCTGCTTTGGCTTTGGCGCGTTTCACCTGACGGGCGTCTTTGGCCCAGGGATGTGGGTGAGCGATCCCTATGCCACAACAGGGCATGTGCAGCCGGTGGCGCCGGAGTGGGGGCCAGCCGGGTTTAACCCCTACAATGCTGGCGGGGTGGTGGCCCACCACATTGCCGCGGGCATCGTCGGCATCATTGCCGGCTTGTTCCACATTACAGTCCGTCCGCCCCAACGCCTCTACAAGGCTCTGCGCATGGGGAACATAGAGAGCGTGCTCTCCAGCTCGCTGGCAGCAGTGTTCTTTGCTGGCTTTGTGGTAGCCGGGACAATGTGGTATGGCAGCGCCACCACACCTGTCGAGCTGTTTGGCCCCACCCGCTACCAATGGGATTCCGGTTACTTCAACCAGGAAATTAACCGGCGCGTCAATGCTGCCGTGGAAGCTGGGATGACCCTCAGCGAGGCTTACAACTCTCTGCCTAAGTCCTTGCTCTTCTACGATTACGTGGGCAACAACCCAGCCAAGGGTGGCCTGTTCCGGGCTGGCCCCATGAACAAAGGGGATGGCATTGCCATCGCGTGGCTGGGCCACCCAGTGTTCCGGGATCGTGAGGGGCGGGAGCTGACGGTGCAGCGCATGCCTACCTTCTTTGAGACGTTTCCCGTCATCCTGCGAGATGCCGATGGCGTAGTGCGAGCTGACATTCCCTTCCGCCAGGCCGAGTCGCGCTACAGCTTTGAGCAAGTGGGCGTGACGGTGGAGTTTTACGGCGGCAAGTTGGACGGGCAGGTGTTTACGGACCCGCCAACGGTTAAGAAGTATGCCCGCATGGCCCAGTTGGGTCGGCTCTTCGAGTTTGACCGTGAAACGCCCAAGGCCGATGGCACCTTCCACACCAGCCCCCGCGGGTGGTTTACCTTTGCCCACGCTGTCTTTGCCCTGCTATTTTTCTTCGGCCACATTTGGCACGGCGCCCGTACCCTCTTCCGCGACGTGTTCGCTGGCATTGACCCGAACATGAGTGAGGAGATGGTGGAATTCGGCGTCTTCCAAAAAGTGGGGGATCCCACCACCCGCAAGGTGCAAGAAGCCTAGAGCTTTCTTGGTTCCTAGCCGTCAGCACTCGGCTCTCTTTGGGAACAGGGTGCTGGCGGCTCTAGAGAGTCCATGGGAGGTTGCTATGGAAACCATCCTCTACACCTTTATCCTGTTTTTGACGTTGGGCCTTCTGTTTTTTGCTGTTGCTTTTCGCGAAACTCCCAAGATCCCTAAGAAGTAAGCCCCACCAATTGGGTCCGCCACGCTAGTAGGGTCTGAGGCTAGGAGGCCGCGCAAACAATTGCCTGGATCCCTGGGCAAGGGCAGTTGCCCCGAGACTAGCCTGGGGATCGCTACAATTGCCTTGGGTTGGTGCTAGCTGGGCTCTAGAGCCCAGGGGAACGATGGCAAAGGTGCTCCTGGTAGAGGATGATCCGGCCAATGCCCGCGTATTCGAGAAGGTGCTGCAGCGACGGGGTGGGTTTGAGGTTCTTCACAGCCAGGATGTGGAGCAGATTCTGCAGCTGGCCCAAGCCCGTGAAGTAGACGTCATTTTGCTAGATGTCTCCCTCTCCCAGAGCACCTTTCGCGGCGAGGCAGTGGACGGGATCCGCATTGCCCAGCTGCTTAAGGGGGATCCCCGCACCAGCTCCATTCCCATCCTCTTGGTAACGGCCCACGCCATGCGGGGCGACCGGGAGACTTTTTTGGCCCAGAGTGGGGCCGATGGTTACATTGCCAAGCCAGTCGTGGATCACGAGGAGATGGTGAACCAAGTGCGCCAGGTATTAGCGCAGGCTCAGCAGGGCTAGCTGGCAAGGCTTTGCACAATCGACTGCCAAAAAGGGATCCCATCCTGGCCTGGCAAATCGGGGTCGGCAGCGCGTTCTGGGTGAGGCATCAAGCCGAGGATGCGACCGCTGGGATCGCAAATGCCGGCGATGTTATCCACCGAGCCGTTGGGGGCAACGGGATCGTAGCGGAAGACAATCTGACCCCCATCTTGCAGCTGCTTCAGGGTGTCGGCCTCGCAGACGTAGCGTCCTTCTCCATGGGCAATCGGCAGGGTTACAAGGGCGGACGGGGGGTAGGCGCTTGTCCAGGGCAGATCTGGCCGCTCCACGCGGATCCTCACTCGGTCGCAGATAAAGTGCAGATTAGCGTTGCGCAGCAGCGCCCCTGGCAGCAAGCCCGCCTCTGTCAGGATCTGGAAGCCATTGCAAATGCCCAAGACATAGCCCCCCCGGGCTACGTGCTCGGCTAGAGACCCCATTACCGGCGCAAAACGGGCCAACGCGCCCGCCCGCAGGTAATCTCCGTAGCTGAATCCCCCCGGCAGCACCACCACATCCAGCCCTGACAAATCGGTTTCCCGGTGCCAGATGAGTCGCGTCGGACAGCCTAAGAGGCCGCGGGTTACCCAGGCTACGTCGCGGTCACAATTGGAGCCAGGAAAAACAACAATGCCAAACCTTACCTTGGCCATGGGGATCCCTTGGGGCGAAGGCAAAAGCGGTGAGGGCTGGAGCGAGAGAGCTTCTGGGTGAGAGATCAGCCCTCTAGAGGCTCCACTTGGATTTGATAGGTCTCGATTACTGGATTGGCCAGCAGTTGCTCGCACAGCTTGCTCACCTGCTCTCGGGCAGTTTCGGCGTCAGGGGCCTCTAGCCGCAGCTGGATGTGTTTGCCAATGCGCACTCCCTGCACCTGGGTATGCCCTAGCTGATGCAGGCTAGCCTGGAGAGCAGCCCCGGCAGGATCCAGTACCGAGGGGCGCAGGTGGATCTGAATCTGAGCCTGGAACTGCATAGAATGAAGCTGGGCTTCTACAAGTGTATAGCCGGTTGTCGCTCGCTTGAGGCCAGCCTATGGATGCAGGGCGCGTCGTGGCCATTGCCCAGAATGTTTTTCGGGAAACCATTCGGGATCGCGTTCTTTATCTGGTGATGGTGTTTGCGGTGGCCATGCTGGGGGCCATCGTTTTGATTCCCCAGGTAGCCAACCAGGCCCACAACAAGATCATTGCCGATTTGGGTCTGGCCGCCATCCACTTCCTGTTGCTGGTGGTGGCCATTTTCGTCGGCACGGGGCTGGTAAATAAAGAGATCGAGAGGCGCACGGTCTACGTGCTGATTGCCAAACCCATGAGCCGGGCGGAGTTTATTGTCGGCAAGCATCTGGGCCTGTCGGCTTTGCTGTCGGTGCTGCTAGCAATGATGACGGCTGTCTTTTTGCTCAGCCTGCGGGTGGTGCAGGCCCCCATTTCCCCCTGGGCCGTTCTCTGGGCAACAGTTTTTACCTTTTTGGAACTGGTGCTGATTGTGGCAGCAGCGCTGCTGTTTGGGGTTTTTACCTCCCCGATTTTGGCTACCCTCTACACCATTGCCCTGTTCATTATGGGCCACACGAGCCGTGCCCTGCTGCAGTTAAGCAAGCTAGTGGAAGACACAGGCGTCGGCAAGGTGTTTGAGGTAATCTACTTAGTCCTGCCAGATCTGGAGCGCTTTAACCTAAGAGATGCTGCCGTTTACGGACAAATTCCCCCGCCCACCCAGCTTCTTGGCGATGCGCTTTACGGCCTGATCTACACCGTTTTGCTGCTCATTTTGACGGCGCTGGTGTTTGCCCGGCGTGAGTTCTAATAAGCTCTCGGTGGATCCTTCTCTCATGCGATTTTTCCACTTCCACACCCCTGAGCAAGTCCCCTCGTCAGGGATCCCAGTCTGCGCGGTGGCCATTGATGTGCTGCGGGCCACCACCACCATTGCCACAGCCCTGGCCGCAGGGGCAGAGGCCGTGCAGGTGTTTGCCGATTTACAACCCTTGCAAGCGAACAGCCAAAGCTGGCCGGCCTCCAAACGGCTCTTAGCTGGGGAGCGAGGCGGCAAAACAGTGGCGGGCTTTGACCTAGGCAACTCCCCCCGCGAGTATACGCCGGAGCGTGTGCGGGACAAGCGCATCTTCATGAGCACCACCAACGGCACCCGCACCCTTCAGCGTTTAGAAGGGATCCCAGTGTTGATCACAGCAGCCCTGGTGAACTTGGGAGCAGTGGTGGAGTTTCTCAGGCAAGGAGCTTTTGCCGAGGTGTGGCTGGTGGGAGCTGGCTGGGAGGGGGCTTTTGCTTTGGAAGACACCGCCTGTGCCGGAGCCATTCTGCATCGCCTGGGCTGTTCGGAGGAGCAGTTGGGCAACGACGAGGCAGTGGCCGCCCTGGCCCTCTACCAAACTTGGCAAGACAATCTCCTGGGCCTGTTGCGGCGCTCCAGCCATGGGCAGCGGCTACTGGCCATTAGCCCTGAAAGCGACAGGGACCTGGCCTATTGTGCGGAGTTGGATCGGCTCTCAGTGGTGCCCCGGCAGATTCAGCCCGGCGTTTTGGCCCTCGCCGGCTAGCTGGCCTGGGGTGTCTCGGCGGCAACAGCCAAAGCCTTCTGGTGCAGCCACTCCTGCCATTCTCCCGGGATCAACTTGCTGTGAAACGCATCTCCGGAGACAAACACCTCCTGCTGGTTTTGGGCCAAAACAAAAATGGAGCGGCGGTCGAAATGGGAGGTGAGCTTGTAGAGGGTGTAGGGGCCTTCGGAGTAGAGGGTCAACGTTTCCTGATCCAGGCCGTGGCGGCTGCTTTGGCCGCAGGCCCGCAGGATCATGTTGATCAATTGTTCGTAGTACATATAACCCTTCCCGACGAGGTAGGGAACATCCCTGGGAACGACCTCAACAGCCAAGGCGGCTGCTGAGGCCCGAGCGGCTCGCGTGAGCCCAGTATAACTCCCGGCTCAGGCAACACTGAGCCCAACAGATCAGGTGAGTTCAACCAAGGCAGCGGCAAATGCGATAAATAGTAAGGCAAACCGTCAGTTTTGCAATTCTGCACAAGCATCCCCCATGGCCACTACGGCGCCTCACTCTCTTCCTCCCACCAATCCTGTCCGCGTCGCCATCGTCGGGGCCTCCGGCTATGGAGGGGTGCAGTTGGTGCGGCTGCTCAGCGAGCATCCCGGCGTGCAGATCACCTACCTGGCCGGTCAAGACAGCGCCGGCAAACGCTACGGGGATCTCTACCCTCACCTGGCCCAAGCGGTGGATTTGACCATCCAGCCGGTAGATGTGGAGGCCATTGCCGCCAGCAGCGACGTTGTCTTCCTCTCTCTGCCCAATGGCCTGGCAGCAGACTTGGCGCCGCCTTTGCTTGCCAAAGGGTGCAAAGTTCTAGATCTCTCGGCAGACTATCGCTTTCGCAACCTGGCCACCTACCAATCCTGGTATCGCCTGGGGCAGACGGATCCCAACTGGCCCAGCCCTGCCTATCGCCAGGCCAACGAGCAAGCGGTCTACGGGCTGCCGGAACTCTACCGGGAGGCCATTGCCCAAGCCCAACTGGTAGCCTGCCCCGGCTGCTACCCCACCGCCTCCCTGTTGGCGGTTGCCCCCCTGCTGCGGCAGGGGTTGGTGGAGCTGGACAGCCTTATTTTCGATGCCAAGTCCGGCGTCTCTGGCGCGGGCCGCACCCCCAAGCTGGGATCCCTATTTGCCGAGGTAGATGGCTCTCTGGGGGCCTATGGCGTGGCCCAACACCGGCACACACCCGAGATCGAGCAGGCCTGCAGTGA
Organism: Synechococcus sp. O70.1; assembly: GCF_047462215.1. NCBI lineage: Bacteria > Bacillati > Cyanobacteriota > Cyanophyceae > Synechococcales > Synechococcaceae > Synechococcus > Synechococcus sp. O70.1. The sequence goes on from NZ_JANSIT010000006.1 coordinate 47,139, forward strand.
CCTCACCCACACTCCCATCACCGTACAATTTACGCCCCACCTCGTGCCGATGGTGCGGGGTATCCACGTCACCTTGTACGCCAACCTGCGGGATCCCGGCCTCGTGGGCGAAGATCTCATCACCATTTACAACGCCTTCTATCGCCAATCCCCCTGGGTCAAGGTGCTGCCCCGCGGCGTTTACCCGCAAACCAAGTGGGTTGCCGGCACCAACACCTGCATGATCGGGGTGGAAGTGGATACCCGCACCAACCGAGTCATTGTCCTGTCGGTAATCGACAACCTCATGAAGGGACAGGCCGGGCAGGCGGTGCAATGCCTCAACCTAATGATGGGGTGGCCGGAAACCTTGGGCTTACCGCAGCTTGCCTTTTACCCCTAGCTATAATGCCGGTAATTCCCCTGCAGCCCAGTTTGCCCATGCCTAACCTCTTCTCCCCCAATCTTGATCCCAACAGGCCCGCCACGCCGGCGAACTCTCCACCTTCATCCGGTAGGGCTGGGGACCTGAACTGGGAGGGGCTGTGGCGGCAACTGGAAGCGGGCTGGCAGGAGCTGCCCCGGCGCTCTGAAGAAACCCTGCAGCAAACCCTAGCTCGTTTGCAACTGGAGTGGGGCGGCCTGTGCCGCGAGGCAAGGGATCGGCTGCAGGCAACTTTAGACAAAGCTAGAGCCACCAGCTCTCCAGAGCCGCTCCAGCAAGACCTGCAAGCGCTTTTGCCTCTGCTCAGCCCCCGCCAATGGGAGGTGGTCATTGGCTCTCTGGAACGGGCCGCCGACCGCGCCTGGCTGGCCAGCCTGCTGTATCACAGCCTGCAGGATCGGGCCTATTCTGGGGCAGAAACCAACGGCATCCCTTCTTGGGCATGGGCCTTAACCGCTGAGCAACGCTCCACCTTGGAGGCGATGAGCCTACGGGCCTATGGCAATAGCCGCCTACCTCTGGTGGTGGACAAAAGCGGCGAGATCCAGGTGAAAGCCTCAGCCGCCCTCTTGGCCGCCCTCATTGCCGTCGAGATCGGCAGTGTGGGATCGGCAGGGGCCCTCTCTCTGCTGGGCACACCGGAGCTGCGCAAACTCTTGAATGCCGAGGGCAAGCTGCGGCGCAGCGTCTTAAAGCAGGGGCGAACTGCCCTCACCGAAGAGGAATGGCAAACCCTGCGCCAGTGGCTCGATCCCAAGGGATCCCCCCCCGACTGGTACCTCTCCCTCACCCAACTGGGGATCCAAACCACGCAGGTGGGGGACTATCTGGCGCGGCGGCTGCGGGAGTTTTTCCAAAGCGAATGGATCAAGCTGGTGATCCCTCCCCTGTATCACCTGGTTATCGACGCTGTGCGGCTGTTGACGGGGGAAGTGTTTCTCAGTGTGGGCACAACCCTAGAAGCGGCTTTGGAGTCGGCAGAAGCTGAACGACGCCTGGAGCTGCTGCTGCAAGCTTTGCCCCAGGCCCGGCACATTCCCAGTCCCGAGCGCATCCAAGCCGCCCTTCCCGCCGTTGTGGAGGCTGCTGAGACAATCCTTAGGCCGCTCCTGGGCCGTCAGTTGATGACGGTGGCCGACATCTTCGACCCGCCCCTTCGCAACGAAAGCCTCAACGAGTTGGGGCGGCAGCTCAACCTCTGGAATCCCCTGCAGTTTTTGCTCACCTGGGGTACGTCTGGCTGGCTAGAGGCTCTGCTGGATCAGATCAAGGAATTGCAGCAGACCTACCCGGAAATGCCCCTGTGGGAGAGCTATCGGCAAGGGGTTGAGACAGCAGTGCAAGCCCCTCGGGTGATGGAGCAGGCAGAGGCCCTGCGCCTTACCGCCAAGAGCTTGGATCCCGAGATAGAACCCTCGGACGACTGAGCCATTCAAGGGTACCCCCCCTTCTGGGCAGGGCCTTCTTGAATGGTGGCGGATATCAAGAGATGCTCTTGTGCTACAATGTGTAAGCCATGTTTAGGGATGTCCATCAGTAGATGACAGCCAGATAGTCTAGTCTACCCCTCTTGCGCCTGTAGCTCAGTGGACTAGAGCACGTGGCTACGGACCACGCGGTCGGGAGTTCAAATCTCTCCAGGCGCGTTCCAGTCCCAGAAGATTTTTCGTCTGGGGTGTTCGCTGTCCCTTAGCTGGCCTGAATCCTGTGTTAGGATCAGGCCTATCAGGTCCGCCTTGATGCAGGCGTAGGGAGCTCGAGGATCATGTTTGAACGCTTTACAGAAAAGGCCATCAAGGTGATCATGCTGGCCCAGGAGGAGGCCAGGCGGTTAGGTCACAATTTCGTTGGCACTGAGCAAATTTTGCTGGGGCTCATTGGCGAGGGCACGGGGATCGCCGCCAAAGTCCTCAAGTCCATGGGAGTGAACTTGAAGGACGCCCGCATTGAAGTCGAGAAAATTATCGGTCGGGGATCCGGCTTTGTGGCCGTCGAGATCCCTTTCACTCCCCGCGCCAAGCGAGTGCTGGAGCTCTCCCTAGAAGAGGCCCGCCAGCTCGGCCACAACTACATTGGCACGGAGCACCTACTCCTGGGCCTGATCCGAGAAGGGGAGGGAGTAGCCGCCCGCGTTCTGGAAAACCTGGGGGTGGATCTCTCCAAGGTGCGTACCCAAGTCATCCGCATGCTGGGCGAAACCGCCGAAGTAACGGCAGGCGGTGGCTCCTCTAGCCGTACTAAGACACCTACCCTGGATGAATTTGGCACCAACCTGACCCAACTGGCTCAGGAAGGCAAGCTGGATCCGGTGGTAGGCCGGACGCGGGAGATCGAGCGGGTGATCCAAATCTTGGGCCGCCGCACCAAGAACAACCCCGTCCTCATCGGCGAGCCGGGGGTTGGCAAAACCGCCATCGCCGAGGGTTTGGCCCAGCGCATTGTGCAAGGCGATGTGCCCGACATCTTGGCCGACAAGCGAGTGATCAGCTTGGACATCGGCCTGTTGGTGGCTGGCACCAAGTACCGCGGCGAGTTTGAAGAGCGCCTCAAGAAGATCATGGATGAGATCCGCAACGCCGGCAACATCATCCTGGTCATCGACGAGGTGCATACCCTGATTGGGGCGGGGGCGGCGGAGGGTGCTATCGATGCTGCCAACATCCTCAAGCCGGCTTTGGCTCGCGGCGAGCTACAGTGCATCGGGGCCACCACTCTGGATGAGTACCGCAAGCACATTGAGCGAGATCCGGCTCTGGAGCGCCGCTTCCAGCCCATCATGGTGGGCGAGCCGAGCGTGGCTGAGACCATTGAGATTCTCTATGGCCTGCGGGAGCGCTATGAGCAGCACCACAAGCTGAGGATCTCCGATGCGGCTCTGGAGGCGGCAGCCAAGCTGGCCGACCAGTACATCTCCGACCGCTTCTTGCCCGACAAGGCCATTGACCTCATCGACGAAGCGGCTTCGCGAGTGCGCTTGATCAACTCCCAACTGCCGCCAGCGGCGCGGGAGCTGGATCAGGAGCTGCGGCGGGTTCTCAGGGAGAAGGATGCCGCAGTGCGAGCCCAGGACTTCGACAGGGCTGGTGAGCTGCGGGACCGGGAGATGGAGATTAGGCAGCAGATCCGCGCCATTGCAGCGGCCAAGAAAGCCGAGGACAGCAGCCGCACGGAGCTGCCAGAGGTAACGGAGGAAGATGTGGCCCAGGTGGTGAGCGCTTGGACAGGGGTGCCGGTAGCCAAGCTCACCGAAAGTGAGTCGGAGAAGCTGCTCCACATGGAGGAGACCCTGCACCAGCGCATTGTCGGTCAAGATGAGGCTGTGCGGGCTATCTCTCGCGCCATTCGTCGCGCGCGCGTGGGATTGAAAAATCCCAATCGCCCCATCGCCAGCTTCATCTTCTGCGGCCCAACTGGGGTGGGCAAAACGGAACTGACCAAGGCCTTAGCCGCCTACTTCTTCGGCTCCGAGTCAGCCATGATCCGCCTTGACATGTCGGAGTACATGGAGCGGCACACGGTCAGCAAGCTTATTGGATCCCCGCCCGGCTACGTCGGCTACAACGAGGGGGGTCAGCTGACCGAAGCGGTGCGGCGCCGCCCCTACACGGTGGTGCTTTTTGACGAGGTTGAGAAAGCCCACCCGGATGTGTTTAACCTGCTGCTGCAGATTCTCGAAGATGGCCGCCTGACAGATGCCAAAGGTCGCACGGTGGACTTCAAGAACACGTTGATCGTGATGACCTCTAACATTGGCTCCAAGGTCATCGAGAAGGGCGGCGGCAGCCTTGGCTTTGAGTTCAACACCAATGAGGAAGAGGCCAACTACAACCGCATCCGCAACCTGGTGCACGAAGAGCTGAAGCAGTATTTCCGGCCCGAGTTCCTCAACCGGGTGGACGAGATCATCGTCTTCCGGCAACTGACCAAGGACGAGGTGAAGCAGATCGCCGACATCCTGCTCAAGGAAGTCTTCGACCGCATGAAGGAGAAGAAAATTCACCTCACGGTCAGCGATCGCTTCAAAGACCTGCTGGTGGAGGAGGGCTACAACCCCAGCTACGGGGCACGTCCCCTGCGCCGGGCCATCCAGCGCCTGTTGGAAGACCTGCTGGCAGAGGAGATCTTGACTGGCCGCGTCAAAGAGGGATCTGAGGTGCTCATCGACGTGGACGAGGAGCGCAAGCCCAAAGTCCTAGTCACGCAGTCAGATCGGGTGCTCTTGCCGCAGGGAGCTGAGTAAGGTCGCCAGGACGCTCTTCTGTTGCTGGTTACTGGACAAGGGATCCGCTGCTATTTCCGGATCCCTTGTTCTTGACTAACAAGGGATTGGCTGTAGGAGAACTCTGGCATGGTGCAATCTACCTACTATTACTACGGTGGCGCTCCGGTTCGGACGCCTCCCCCGGATCTAGCTTCCCTGCTGCTCCAGGAGCGCATTGTTTACCTGGGTTTACCTCTGGCGGAAGAGTCAAATGCCAACGTCACCAAGCTGATCATCGAGCAACTGCTGTATTTGCAGTACGAGGATCGGGAAAAGCCGATCAAGATGTACATCAACTCAACGGGCACCTATAACTACGACACGGCAGCCTTTGCCATTCTGGACACCATGAACTACATCAAGCCGCCAGTGCACACTATCTGCATTGGTACTGCCGTTGGCATGGCAGCCATGCTGTTGGCAGCGGGTGCTAAGGGGTTTCGGGCTAGCTTGCCCAATGCCACGATTGTGCTGCATCAGCCCTATGGGGGTGCCCGAGGACAGGCCAGCGACATTGAAATTCGCACCCGCGAGATCCTGACCTTGCGCAACATGATGCTGGAGGAACTCTCCCGCAGCACGGGTCAGCCCGTGGAGCGCATTAAAAAGGACACGGAGCGGCTGTTTTTCATGACCCCGGAAGAGGCTAAGGCCTATGGCCTCATTGACCAGGTGCTGACCAGCTCCAAAGGCTTGCCAGAGTTGGCAGCAGCCAAAACCTAAGGGTCAACCTTGAAATACCCGCACTGGGCTGTGGTGGGTTTTGTCTTGGCTAAGCCTGAGTGCGGGAGCAATTTGGCAAGCGCCCTATTCTGGTTCAAACTTTGCCAGGAGACATCTATGCCAATTGGAGTGCCTCGCGTTCCCTACCGTTTGCCCGGCGATCCTTACACCCAATGGATTAGCCTCGATGACCGCCTCTACCAAGAGCGGATTTTGTTTATTGGCGAGCCGATTGACGACAACTTGGCCAATACCATTGTGGGGGTAATGCTCTACCTCAATTCCCAGGACCCCCAAAAAGATATCGTGATGTACATCAATTCCCCCGGCGGCTCTGTGACGGCAGGGATGGCCATTTATGACACCATGAACCACGTCAAGCCGGACATTGTTACGGTTTGCGTGGGCCAAGCCGCCTCAATGGCAGCCTTTTTGCTGGCTGCCGGCACCAAGGGAAAACGCTTTGCCCTGCCCCACGCTCGCATCATGCTGCACCAACCTTCGCTGGGAATGATCCAAGGCCAAGCCAGCGACATTGAAATTCGAGCCCGCGAAACGCTGCGGGTCAAACGGCGCATGAACGAGCTGCTGTCGCAAATGACCGGCCAGCCGCTGGAGAAAATTGAGCGGGACGTGGAGCGAGACTTTTACCTCTCGGCTACAGAAGCCCAGGCCTATGGAATTGTCGACCGGGTAATCCAGGAGCGCTCGGAAGCTATGGCCAGCTAAACGCGAGGGGAAGCGGTCGGATGCTCTGGAGGCTGGGACTGGGCGGTTGCAGCGGCTTGTTGCTGCTTTGGGGTAGCCAAGCCTGGTCATTGCCGCCAGCTTCCGAGATTCCCGAGGAGGTGTTGCGGGCTCAACCTGACCTGCGTGCCCGTTCGCCGGTTGATAACCAGCCCCTCACTGCTAGCGAAGCGCAGAAGCTGCAGGCAGAGCTAGCAGCCCGTCCTGCCACGGGATCAGTTTCGCCAAAGGTGGAACAGCTGATCTTTCTACTCAAGCTGCGCAAAGGAGTTCGCGACCTGTTTCCTTTCTTGCTCCCCTAATCCAGCCTACCCCCTATCTATTTCTAAGGGCGGGGAGGGATCCCTTTCTGGTAGCGGTAGGGGCCAGCACGGGATCCCCAAGTTTGCTGACCAGTGGTGGCGTCGAAGCCGCGATCCCAGGTGATGAATTCTTGGGCTGTGAGGTCGAACTCAATGTGGATATAGGTACTGTCGCCGGGGTTGAGGCGGCAAGCTCCCCCTGGCAGCATCTCGCCGTGAAAGCAGCCTGGGCGTTTTTCGACCAAAATACGGCAGCCCGGCAAATGCTCGAGGTCTGAGAGTGACAGCTGCGCTAAACGCTGCGGATCCTGGGAGGCGCCTGCCCAAGCCGCTTGATCTCGCAACTTGTAGTTTTCTATCCGCAAGGGATCCGCCAGCAACTGTAGCACTCGGCTGCGGTAGAATCGGCCCGGTGTGTGTTCATTGAACTGCTCGGTAAAAAAGCCAATTCCCTCGGGAAACAGGTGAGGCAGACGCACGTACCAAAGGCTTACTGGCACAAACCACACCGGCTCCGCCATTGCCTGAGCGCGGTTGCTGTAGTAGCCTTCCAGCCAATTGGCTAAGGTGTTGAGGTCGGGATCGAAAGTTGTCAAGGCTAACGCGAAAGAGTCTTTTGCGCTTCTCAATTCTACTCCCCCGCGGGTGCTGCGGCGGGGGTAGCCTCTTGACTCTGCTAAGGGCAGTTTGCCTATGACCCAGCTTACCCCCAGCGCCAGCTACAGTATTGCCCTACGCCTACGTCTGCCCAACCGGCCCGGAGCCCTGGCCCGCGTCACTCAAGCCATTGCCGAGGTGGGCGGCAGCCTCAGCCGGATCGACCTCATCCACCAATCGGCTGCTGAAACCGTGCGGGAGATCTGTGTCGATGCCGTTAGCAGCGAGCACGCCCAGCAAATTCAGGCCGCCGTTGCCTCTTTGCCGAATGTGAAGGTGGAACGGGTGGTGGATCGCACCTTTGAGCTGCATCGAGGGGGAAAGTTGCAGGTGGTGGCCAAAAGCCCCCTGGAGAGCACCGCTGACCTGGCCATGGCCTATACCCCGGGCGTGGGCCGGGTGGCGCTGGAGATTGCCGCCGATCCCAGCGCTGTCTACGAGTACACCATCAAGGGGAACTGTGTGGGCATCGTTACTGACGGCAGTGCCGTGCTGGGCCTGGGAAACATCGGCCCGGAGGCCGCCTTGCCCGTGATGGAGGGGAAAGCAGCCCTGTTTAAGCGCTTTGCCGATATCGATGCTTTCCCGCTCTGCCTGGCCACGCAGGAGGTGGCAGAAATCGTGGAGACAGTGGTGCGCCTGGCGCCGGGGTTTGGCGGCTTCAACCTGGAAGACATCAGCGCCCCCCGCTGCTTTGCTATTGAATCCCAGCTCAAAGCCCGCCTCAACCTGCCCGTGTTTCACGACGATCAGCACGGCACGGCAATTGTGGTGCTAGCAGCTCTGCTGAATGCCTTGAAGGTGGTCAAAAAAAACCTGGGCCAGGTGCGTATTGTCATCAACGGTGCAGGGGCAGCTGGAATTGCCGTGACGCACCTGCTGCAGCAGGCGGGAGCTACCCATGTTGTTGTCTGCGACCGCCAAGGGATCCTCAGCCGCTCCCGCTCTGACCTCACCCCGGAAAAGGCAGCTATCGCCGTTGAGGAGAGCGGATCCCTGGCAGAGGCTTTGGTGGGAGCGGATGTGTTCATTGGGGTAAGCGTGGCCAATGCCCTGACGCCGGAGATGGTGGAGACAATGGCGCCAGATCCCATTGTCTTTGCCCTGGCCAACCCAGTGCCCGAGATCCAGCCCGAGCTAGTGGCGGATCGAGTCGCCGTGATGGCTACGGGTCGGAGCGACTACCCCAACCAGATCAACAACGTGCTGGCCTTTCCGGGGGTATTTCGCGGCGCTCTTGACTGCCGCGCCCAGCAGATCAACACCGAGATGTGCCTGGCTGCCGCCCACGCCATCGCCAATTTGATTTCACCTGAAGACTTGGATCCCCAGTGGATCATCCCCTCAGTCTTCGATGGGCGGGTGGTTCCTCAGGTAGCTGCCGCCGTGATCCAAGCGGCCCGCCAAACGGGAGTGGCCGGGATCCCATAACTTGTTCAATAAACAGGCTAATTCAGCACACGAGCATCACGGCTTGCAAGTCCTCGGGGAGAGGCAGCAGCGGGCCTCTTTTTCGTAATTTTTCGTAATTTAACAATTCTTCGGGGCGCCTCTTCTGGAAGTGGAGTTCTTTATATCTTGAGCTCTAGCTTCCTACCTAGCTGGGGTTCTCAATGGACTTACGCAAGCCCTTCTATGTTCACCTCGTTACTGCCCTCGCCGCTGCTGGTATAGCTGCCGCGCCCCTGGATCGACTCAGTAAGGCCGGGGGAGTGGGTCTAGTCGCTGGAATTGGGAGTGCGGTAGCCGCGGAAGTTGCCCAACGTCACGGCAGTCGGGCTCGAGCTTTGAGAAGCCAGATTGAGGGGCTCTCTCGGCAGATTGAGGAGCTCTCCCGGCAAATAGAAGAAAAGGAACAGCAGCTACGTAGCTATGAAAATCAACTGAATGAGCTTCGAGCCCAGCTCCAACAGCGGGAAGAGAAGCTCCAGAGACTTGAGGCTGATCTAGCAGAGTATCAGAAGCTCCTAGAACAGCTCGAAACTGAGCGGCAAGAATGGCGGCAGAATGCCATGAACTTGTCTGAGAAAGTTCAGAAACAAGAGCAGCAGCTACAAGGTCAGCAAGCGGAACTGGATCATCTGCGGGCACAGCTTCGGCGGAGAATTGAGGATCTCGCGCAAGCCGACACTAATACTATAGTCTTAGCAAGAAGCGAAAGAGATTTTTATCGAGAAGAAGCCAAGAGTTTTATCTTAGAGATCTTGAGTAGAGCAGCCGATCAGGTGCATAAGGGAAGTAGAGTCCAGCATATACTCCAAGACCTAATTCAGAATAACCATGCAAACGAAGGTAAGAGTTATCGTCAAAGGCTTAGGGAAGATATAAATCATTTGTTCAGAGACTACCGCAAATGGTGCGATAATAGTTATGAAGCAGATTTGCATAAGCTTGGTTTTGAGGTTGTTTCAGAGAAAAATTATGTTGTGATTAGATTTCACGGGGATAACCGCTATCAAATTTCCCTAGCTAAGACTCCCAGCGATCAGCGTGCTGGTTACGAGATTGCTCAAAATATTCGCAATAAAATCTTCGGTCTAACAGAGCCTACTTGAGGCTTACTTGTGAAAGGTGGGGATCTTTTTTTCTGGCCAAGGTTGGGGAAGTCAGCTTGGGCCCTGATAGGATAGGGGGAAGGGAATCTCCGCCATGTTCTACCTGCCAGTCTCACTGTTGTTGTTTTTAATGCTTCTACTGCTATTGCCCTTCCTCTGGCTGGGGCTAGCAGTGGATGTGGTAGCGCTGGCGGCAGGGAAGTTGGGCTTTTCCCGAGATGGGGCACTGTTGCTGCTGCTGGCTATCCTGGTGGGCAGCTCGGTCAATATTCCCCTCTACCGCGTCAGGTGCGAGGTAACTCTGGTGGAAGACCTGGCCAGCCTGTGGATGCGGCAATTTTGGGGGATCCCGTTGGCCAAGATCTCTCAGGAGACGGTGGTTGCCCTAAACGTGGGCGGGGGCCTGATCCCGCTGCTCTTAGCCCTGTATCAATTTGGCCGGGCCAGTGGGCTGTTGATCCTAGCCGTAACGGCGCTGGTAACTTTGGTCAGCTACTACGCTTCCCACGTAGTGCCCGGGATCGGCATTCAGATGAATCCCCTGGTGGCTCCGGCTACAGCGGCTTTGGCCGCTCTGTTCTGGGCTGGAGATCAGGCGCCGGCGGTGGCTTTTGCCGGAGGGGTTTTGGGCACGGTGATTGGAGCGGATCTGCTGCACCTACCAGAGGTGTTGCGGCGCAGTTGCTCAGGCATCCTCAGCATTGGCGGGGCTGGGGTTTTCGATGGTATTGCTCTCTGTGGCCTATTTGCTCTACTGCTGAGCTAAACCAAGAGATAAGTAAGGGAAAGCGTGACCGATTGAGCCGGATCCAGCCAACGCAAGTCAGGGGCCCCCTCCTCAGCGCGGTAAGTCAACTCCTCGAAAAGGATTTGCGTCCACTCCAGCGGCTTGCTCAGCAACATCGGCGAACGGGTTACCCCCTGCTGGCGGGCCATGGCCTTGAGGGCCTCCAGGCTAGCAGAGAGGGGACGGGTGCTGGCCACAAACAGTAACTCGGTCAGTCCCTGGGCGTGGCAGGTAAGCAAATCGGGGTTGAGGACGGAGCGCGGCTCACGGACGGCCATCTCAGGCGGGGGTGGTATGGTCAGGCTGCCCTTAGCCTCTAGGCGCAGCGGCAGGGCAAGGTTGTCCTGGGGCACCGGAGCCAGCAGGTGCAGTTGCCCGCTGGAATCGACCATCAACAGATAGCCGAACAGATCCTGCTCGCCCTCGTTGCGCAGCGTGAGATAGAGGGGATCCCCGCGCAGGAAGCGAGGCATGCCCAGCTCAGCAGGAGCAGAGGCCCCTTGAGGAGGCCGCACTGCCCACGAGGGGGTTTTACCTCGGGTGGACAGTTCCCCCACCACCCCCAGCGACGAGATGGCAGCGTTGAGGGTGGTCCGCAGGCGCTTGGCCGCCAGCAGATGGGCCAGACGGGAGGCCAGCCGCTGCACTGCCGTAGTTGCCGCTTCGCCCGCTGGGCCACAGGAATTGAGAAGCAGCTCTCGCCCCGGCCAAAAGAGGCTGTAGCTGCCGACCTCCAAGGGCTTGGGCAGAGCGTCCCCTTGAAAGGCAGCAGCCATCTCTGGGGTGATGCGGCCCAGCAGGCAATCCACCTGGCGCTCGCGTGGGTTGGCCGTCTCCATCCAGCTATAGCCGGCGATGGCGTTGGTTAGATCCACTCTTTCAACACGGCCCAGGCTGTCTTCTAACCCCACCAAGAGCTTGAGGCTGCTCGAGAGAGCGCGCAACTGCTCTCGCACCAGCGTGCCTACGGGGGGAAACTGATCTTCCCCGCCGACCGCTTGGACCTGCGCCAACAGCCCACTGCGGGAACGAATCAGGAGTGGCGTTGCTGGAGCAGCAGGATCAGCAACAAAGGGAGCCAGAAGGGTGCCCGGCTGGAGACCACACAGGGCTGCCGCTGGGATCCCCCCTAGCCACACCTGAGCACGGCTCCCCCTCACCTCTTGGATGACCCCGCTAGCCGCTGTCTGGGAGGGAGTGAGGAAGTAGGGGGGGACTCGTCGAGCTATTTCTTTGCCCTCCAGGGTAGGGTGCTGACAAGAAAAGAGGCCCAGCTCCCGCCGACTGACCACCTGGTTGAAAGCAACTAGCAGGCGGGCAGCGGGCATGGTCTCCCACAGGTACTGGGTCAGCAGGTAGGTGAGCACTCCTGCATGAAATCCCGGCCAAGCAGCTTCCGCTGCCAAGTCTTGGGGAGTGGTGGCAGCAATCAACAAGCCTTTGGGCCGAGGGTGCCAAACTTGCTGCCCTTCTGCAGAGGATGGCTGACCGGGATCCAGCACCTTGGAGGCTGCTGGCGGGACAGGTGGGCGGGAGCGCAGTTGGAGGTTGCCCCGTAGAGCAGGTGGGATGTGGGTAAAGCCGCAATCGAGTATGGTTGTGACCTGGGCTGTGCCCAAGTTTTGCACAAGCTGGAAAAAGCGCTCCAGCTCCATGGCCGCCGAGCTTTCGGAGCCCGACAACAGCAAAGCCGGCTGCCACTGATCCGGGGCCGATCCCGCCCGCCACTGGCCGTAGCCACTAAACTGCACGACCACTATTTTTTCCGCCGCCTGAGTTGGGCCCCCCAAGTGCTCGGCAAAGGCCGCTTGGACTGCGCTTGGCGTAGCCGCTCCATCCGTGAGGGCGAGAATGCCTGCCGGTTCAAAGCCAAAGCGGTACAGCAGCAGCTCCCGTTGCAGCTCTACGTCGGTTACACAGCCCTGCAGCGGGGATCCCTCGCCAGGGTAGCGGTTAATGCCAATGAGAAGAGCCAACTTGCGGGAGGTGGCTGCTAGAGCTTGTCCATAGCGCCTAGCCTGCCTGGTTAGCCAGCCGGGAGACAAACCAAGGCCAGCAGCAGCTAGGAGTAGTTTTTGGAGAAAAGACCGCCTTTCCATGCTGACCTGCTGGGCTGCCCCGCGGGCTTAGCGGCTAACCCATCGGCTTAAACTTTGTGCCCAGTCTATGCCTATTTCAGGATATCTTTGTCCGCCCCAGATCAACCCCCCAGCCCACAAGCCGCTTGCCAACCCAGCAAGTTAAGATGTGTTACGAGATCCGTCGGGACTTCTATGGGCGCAACACTGTCGACAGCGGCTGCAGCCCAGCCAGCGGTGGCAGAGCAGCCTTTGCCTGGATCGGGGCAGCAGCCCTTGCAGCCGGCTCTGCGTTATGACCCAGAGGAGTTGGCTAGGCAATATCGGGGGCGCTGGGGTCTGGTGCTGGGGCGTCTTTTTCAGTTGATTGCCCCCTTTTTGGGGCTGTTGATCTGGGTCTTGTGGGATCGCTGGCGGGGGGTAGAGCTGAAGAACCGACGCAAGCATGCGGCGCGGCTGCGGGAGATCCTCACGGAATTGGGGCCGACAGCTATCAAAATTGGCCAAGCTCTCTCCACCCGTCCCGACCTGGTCTCGCCCCTTTTTCTGGAAGAGCTGGCCAAGCTGCAGGATGAGCTGCCCCCCTTCGACAATGCCACTGCCTTTGCTCTCATCGAGGCGCAAATCGGCCAGCCAATAGAGCAGATCTTTCGCGAGATCGGCCCGGAACCGGTTGCCGCGGCCAGCCTGGGGCAGGTTTACCAGGCGTATCTGCACACGGGAGAGAAAGTTGCCGTCAAGGTGCAGCGGCCCGATTTGATCGGGCGCATTTCCCTGGACATGTACATCATCCGCAGCCTAGCCGCCTGGGCCAAGCGCACCTTCCGCCGCATCCGCAGCGACTTGGTGGGCATTGTCGATGAATTTGCGGGGCGGCTGTACGAAGAGATGGACTACACCCAGGAAGGCCGCAACGCCGAGCGCTTTCTAGAGCTGTACCGCCACCCCTCCATCTACGCTCCCAAAATCTATTGGGAGTACACCCGCACCAAGGTGCTGACAATGGAGTGGATTGACGGCATCAAGCTGACCCAGCTTGACAAAATCGCCGCCGCCGGGCTAAACGGGCAGCACCTCATCGAGATCGGGGTCAACTGCTCTCTGAAGCAGCTCTTGGAGCACGGCTTTTTCCATGCCGATCCCCATCCGGGCAACCTCTTGGCTATGTACGACGGGCGGCTGGCCTACATCGACTTTGGGATGATGAGCACCATCCAGCCGCACCAGCGCTACGGCCTCATCAAGGCAATCGTCCACTTGGTCAACCGGGATTTTGCCGCCTTGGCCCAGGACTACGTGGATCTGGAGTTCCTAGATCCCGACACCGATCTCACCCCCATCATCCCCGCCTTGGAGGATGTCTTCGCCGAGGCCCTAGGCAAGCCCGTGGCCGAGCTGAATTTCAAAAGCATTACCGATCGCCTCTCGGGGGTGATGTACAACTTTCCCTTTCGCGTACCTGCCTACTACGCCCTGATCATCCGCTCGCTGCTCACCCTAGAGGGGATCGCCATCGGTCTAGATCCCAACTTCAAGGTCTTGAGCGTAGCCTATCCCTATGTGGCCCAGCGGCTCCTGACTGATCCCGCTCCAGAGCTGCGCGAAGCTCTGCGAGAGCTGCTGTTTAACCAGGGGCAATTTCGCTGGAACCGCTTGGAAAATCTGCTGCGCAATGCCGTCAACAGCGAAGACTTTGACTTGCAGGGATCCCTAGAAAAAGCCGTTGATTTCCTCTTTTCGGAGCGGGGATCCTTCCTGCGAGAGCAGCTGGTGGATATCCTCTTTTCCAGCTCAGGCAACGGCTCTACAGATGGTCTAACCCATCTGCAACGTCTGTGGTCAATTCTCAGCAGCAACCCCGCCTTTCAGCCGCTGCAGCTTTTGCCTCTAGTAGCCAAGGTAGCCACCAAGCCAGAAGCCCAACAGCTAGGGCGGCAGTTGGCCTCGCGCTGGCTGCAACGCCTGGCAGCCCGTCTGATCCGGGAGCTGCTGCTTGCAGAGGAGGAGAAGGAGCCTAGGTCACCCGCTTCCCTCAATGGGCGCAACAGGAATAGCGGGCAAGCTGGAGAAATTCAAACCGCCCAGGCTTCCCCAGCCCAACCCGCTAGTGCAGTCTAGGTTTGCTGCCTTGGCTTCTTCTACTAGCCGTTCTCGTTTTTGGAACTGGGACTGTTGAGAGCCAGCATCATCCACTCGGAGAATTCATCGCGGCGGAAGACCTGGGGGCAGGAACGCGGGCCAAAACGCAGTAAGCTAGGCATGCCGTGCTCTTTGAGGCGGGCTCGCAGCCAGGTGCCAACGCCTGTCTTGCCATCGTTGGGCATTTCGGTTTGAAAGTCACTGTACATCAGCAACAATTGACTGCGCGACTGGAGCACCGCATTCTCTTGGATCAACTTGGGCAGGGAGAGGTTAGCGTCCAAATTGCTTGCTTTGGTTGACTCTCGACGACGGCTGCGGGAACGGGATTTAGCGCTTTCGCGGTTCTTACGAGCTTTCGGTTCAATGGCCATAGAATCTCCTAGACGACAAAGGAACTCCCAAAAGGGACAAAAACCAGAACTCGCAGGCTGAGGAGAGAGCCCGCTGAGGAAGGTGGCTCGAGGGGTACAGTTCTGGAGCACTCACTGAGAAGGAGGGAAACACGCTCTCAGTCGGCCAAAGAAAAGCTGCGCCAGCCTGCCGCCAAAGCTCAAGATCCCTTGCCTGCCACGGCAATCTCCAGCGCCTTGAGTTCCGGGCCACCCATCCAAGACTTGTCTTCGTTTTGCCGGAGGAAGCTTGGCTTGGCTACCCCGGTTTGTAGGGTAGGGAAGTCCGGATGCTACTCTTAATATGACTTAAAACCCGGGCAGGTGAACACTCCCCATTGACCCAGAGGCTGCATAGCGCCTGCGGCTTATAACTTCCCAGGAAGCTGAGCCCTCACGGCAGCGCCGCCTGGCCTAAAGCTGGGGCTTGCGCCGCCTTTTGCTAGTCAGGAGCGGGCTCAGGTTTGCAGGCTTTGTCGGCCGTTGCGGATCACCCGCAGCGACTCCAGTAGCCGCATCTCCAGATCCTGCAAAACCTGATCCACGTAGCGGTGGGCCTCCCGCTGGAGACGCTCTGACTCCTGGAGGGTCTGTCGCCACACCTCCTCGCTCTGTTGGTAGGTTTGCCGCAACAACTGTTCCGCCTGAGCTTGGGCCTGGCGGAGGATGGTGGATTCGCTCACAAGCTGCTCGGCCCGGCGCTGGGCCATGGCCACGATCTCTTGGGCGTAGCGGTGGGCCTCAGCCAAGATTTGATCCCGCTGGCGCAGCACTTCCTCAGCTTCCTCTAGAGCAGTGGGCAGGTTAAGGCGGATGAAGTCCAACTGCTCTAGGATCTTCTCTTCGTCGATGAGAGTGCGCGACCAGAACAAACGAGGACTGCTGAGAATCGCTGCCTCCAGTTGATCCAGGGCCTCCTGAACGCGCATCAACGCCAGGGTCTGATCTCTGGGCAAATCACTGGAGCGATTGAGAGCATCAGAGGGCAATTCTTGCATCAGTCTGGAAAGGGGGTGGCTGTGCTGGGCAAAGCAGGCAGGATAACGCCTACCATATTAGGTTCTCGCAGTCTTGAACCTGGGTGTTCCCACCCTTCCAGAGGCGGGGGACAGAGACCGCTATCTGTGGCAGACTGAGGGAAAGTTGTTGGGTTGCCCTCTGCTTATGCCCCAGCCGCAGCCTCCTCGCCGACTGGAAGATCAATTTGTGGAGAACGTCTCCCGCTACCCCACCTACTTCGTTACCGTCTTGCTGGGGGGAATTTGGGCTGGCCTACAGCCGTTTGTAAACCTGTACCGCAAAAGCGCAACGGCAGCAGCTCTAGTAACTGTGGGATCCCTAGCTCTGCTGTTGTTTATCTATTTCACCCTGCGGGCGATGACAGGGCACACGCTTCTGCCAGCGTGGATGTGGCGTTGAGAGTAAGAGAGCAGCTTACGAGCAAGCCAAGAGAAGTTTAGCTCCTGAGGGATCGCTGCTGCCGGCTCTAGCAAGCCGATCGGGTTTGCCGCTAGCTTGGTAAAGGTGTTTTCCTGTTGAGCTCATGGCAGATTGGATCCTGTTGGCACTGGTGGGCTCGACAACCTACCTGCTGCTCCAAAAAAGCGTGGCCCGCCTCTCAAAGGTGCCCTGGCGGATCCTGTGGCTAGTGATGATGATCCCCCCCCTGCTTTGGGTGCTGGGGCGGCAGGTGTTCCAGTATGAAATGCCCCCTTTGCTGATGTTGGGGCTATTTTTGGCCTCCTATTTTACCAGCATGACTTTGGCGCGTCGGGGGCGCCTCCAACCTCCACCAGCAGGCTCTCAGGCTGGAGTGGAAAACACCCCGGCAGAGCGAGATCCGGAGACAGAGGAAGGCGAGGAGGAAGGTGCTGCAGCTGCTCCCATCTCCATCTCGGAGGTATCGCGGGAAAAGCTCAACCGCTGCTTTCCTTGGAACGTTTTCTATCTGCAAAGCGTGGAGTACCGTCCTCAGGCCATCATCTGCCGTGGCAATTTGCGGGCGGATCCCACGGAAGCCTACGAGCAGGTACAGCGGAATGTGGAAACCACCTTTGGCAAACGCTTTCTGGTGGTGCTGCAGGAGGGGTTTGCCGGCAAGCCTTTTTTTGCCCTGGTGCCCAACCCGGCGGCGCGGCGCTCCCTAACCCGTCAGAAGGAGTGGCCTCTGCTGGCGTTGGGGCTGCTGCTGTTTACCTTTTGGACGACCCTAACTGCCGGCGCCCAAGCTTCTGGAGTCAGCCCTGACCGGTTGCTGCATCTACCCTCTCTGCTCAAAGGGTTACCTTATGCAGTGGGGATCTTGGCCATTCTGGGATCCCATGAAGGGATCCGCTACTGGGTGGCCCGCCGCCACGGCATCAAAACCTCGCTCCCCTATTTCATCCCGGTGCCTTTTGTGTTGGGAACCTTCGGGGCTTTCATCGAGCTGAAAGAGCCGGTGCCCAACCGCAAGGTACTGTTTGACATCGCCGTTGCCGGGCCGCTGGCGGGCAGCCTGGTGGCGTTGACAATGTTGCTGGTGGGGCTGGTCTTTTCGACGCCCGGGGATCCTCCGGCAGGGCCAGAGGGGCAGCCGACCCCGATTAGCTTCCATCGCATTGACCCGCGCCTCTCGGTGCTGCTGGCCATTCTGGCGCGCCTGGTGCTGGGGGATCAGTTGCAGCCGGGGCAGGTGATCGATCTGCACCCCCTGGCCTTTGCCGGCTGGCTGGGTCTAGTGGTGGTTGCCTTTAACCTGGTGCCGGTGGGCCAACTGGATGGGGGCCACATTGTCCACGCCATCTATGGCCAGCAGATGGGGGCCAATGTGGGGCGAGTGACTCGCTGGCTGGTGCTGCTGCTGGCTTTGACGGTGCAGCCCTGGCTGTTATTGTGGGCGCTGCTTTTGTTGGTGATCACCAGTGCCGACGAGCCAGCCCTCAACGATGTCGCCGAGCTGGATGAGGGGCGGGAGCTGCTGGGGCTGGCAATGTTGAGCTGGCTTGTGCTGATCCTGCTGCCGGTGCCACCCTTTTTGCAAAGCTGGCTTGGCCTGGCCTAGTTCGGGATAGGATCCAAACCACGTCAACCAGCTCAGCCCTGGCTATGCAAGCGGGTTTAATTGTCCAAAAGTACGGCGGCACCTCCGTCGGCTCCATCGAGCGCATCCAGGCCGTAGCCCAGCGGGTAGCCCACACGGTGGAGCAGGGGAAGCGGGTGGTGGTGGTGGTCTCGGCAATGGGAGAAGAAACGGATCGCCTGGTGGAACTGGGGGAACAGATCCTCCAGGGATCCCCGACCACGCCGGCCCAGTGGCGGGAGTGGGACATGCTCCTGTCTACGGGTGAGCAGGTCAGCATTGCCCTGCTGGCGTTGGCGCTGCAGCGCTTGGGCTACCCTGCCCTCTCCCTGACGGCGGCCCAGGTGGGCATCGTCACCACCCGGGATCACGGGCGGGCCCGCATTCTGCACATCCACACCGACCGCCTTTGGCAACACCTAGAGCGGGGAGAGGTGGTGGTGGTGGCCGGCTTTCAGGGCATCACCAGCCTAACTGAGCTGGAGATCACCACCCTGGGGCGGGGGGGATCGGACACCACGGCGGTGGCCTTGGCAGTGGCCCTGGGAGCCGAGCTGTGTGAGATCTACACCGATGTGCCCGGGATCTTTACTGCCGATCCGCGCAAGGTGCCCGAGGCCAGGTTGTTGCCAGAGATTACCGCCGACGAGATGCTGGAGCTAGCCAGCCTAGGAGCGCAGGTACTGCACCCCCGCTCGGTAGAAATTGCTCGCAACTACGGCGTCAAGCTGCGGGTGCGCTCTAGCCTGGAGCCGCTGCAAGCCGGATCAGAAGGCACCCTCATTGTCTCTCCCCCTGCTCGCGTCCGCTCCCCTGATAGCAGCATTGAGCTAGGGCGGGCAGTGGATACCGTGGAGCTGGATGGAGAGCAGGCCAAGTTGGTGTTGGTGGGAGTGCCGGATCGCCCGGGCATTGCTGCTCAACTGTTCCAGGAGATTGCTGCAGCGGGGATCAATGTCGACTTAATTCTGCAGTCGCTCCACCTCAGTGCGGCGGAGGGATCCCCTACCAACGACATTGCCTTCACCGTCAGCCGTGCCCAGGCGGCTCAGGCAGCAGCCGTGGCCCGCAAGGTTGGCCAGGAGCTGGGGTGTAGGGAGGTCCTCGTCGATGAGGCGGTAGCCAAGGTCAGCATTGCCGGGGTGGGGATGATGGGTCGCCCGGGCATTGCCGCCGAGATGTTTCGCGTGCTGGCGGAAGCGGGGATCAACTTGCAGATGATCTCCATGTCGGAGATCAAGGTCAGCTGCGTGGTGGCAGCCGAGCGGGCTGGGGAGGCCGCCCTGGCGCTGGGGGAAGCGTTTCAGGTGATTCCCCAGTTGCATCGAGTCAAGGCAGCGCCTTGCGGGGATCCCCTTCTGCGCAACCACCCGGTGCGGGGCGTTGCCCTGGATCTGAAGCAATCGCGGCTAGGCCTGCGCAAGGTGCCGGATCGGCCGGGGACGGCTGCCCATCTGTTTGGGCGCTTGGCGGATGCTGGCGTTATCGTCGACACCATCATCCAGAGCCAGCGGAGCTACCACAACGGCCTTCCCAGTAACGACATTGCCTTTACCGTGCCTCAGGATCAGGCCAGGGCGGCTGAGGCCGTGTGCTGTCAGGTGGCCGAGGAGCTGCAGGCAGCTGGGGTTGAAACCGACCACGACATTGCCAAAGTCAGCATCGTCGGCGCCGGCATGGAAACGTATCCCGGCGTGGCGGCGCGCTTTTTTGCTGCCTTGGCCGACGCCGGGATCAACATTGAGATGATCGGCACCTCAGAGATTAAGGTAAGCTGCGTGGTGCGACGGGAGCAGGGGATCCGGGCTCTCCAAGCTGTCCACCGTGCCTTTGAACTCGACCGGCCCTAGTCTGTTTTGGCCGCCAGCAACAGGGGGAAGTGGTGGGCATTGGGGGCGTGCATGGCCTGGATCCCCAAGTTGGCGCGGTTGAGGAGATCGGCGTAGGTAGGGATGAACCGGCCTTGGCTGTCCAGGATGGACTGGTTGAAGTTAAAGCCATTGAGGTTAAAGGCCATGAGGCCGATGCCGATTGCCGCCGCCCAGATCCCTAAGGTAGGCAGGGCCGCCATCCAGAAGTGGACAGAGCGGCTGTTGCGCCAGCCAAGGCTGGGGATCCCCAACCGCCCCAAGAAGGCATAGTGGCCGGCCAGGAAGTTGTAGGTGACCTCCTGCTGGCCAAAGCGGTAGCCGGCATTGACTGACTCCTCTTCTGAAGTCTCCCGGATCAGGCTAGAGGTTACCAGGGAGCCGTGGAGAGAAGCCAGCAGGGCGCCGCCAAACACCCCCGCCACTGCCAGTTGGTGCAGCGGGTGCATGAGGATGTTGTGTTCCGCCTGGAAGGCGAGCATGAAGTGGAAGGTGCCGGCAATCCCTAGCGGCAGCCCCTCTGAGAAGCTGCCCTGGCCGATGGGATAGACCAGGAGCACCGCTGTAGCGGCAGCCGCCGGCGCAGAAAAAGCCACTGCAATCCAGGGGCGCATGCCCAGCCGGTAGCTCAGCTCCCACTGCCGGCCCAGGTAGCACCACACCCCGATGAGGAAGTGAAACACGATGAGCTGGTAGGGGCCGCCGTTGTAGAGCCACTCCTCCAAAGAGGCAGCTTCCCAGATGGGATAGAAGTGCAAGGCAATGGCGGCTGAGGTGGGCACCACCGCCGCAGAAATGAGGTTGTTGCCCCCCAGTAGGGAGCCAATCACCGGCTCGCGGATCCCGTCCACATCCACCGGTGGCGCAGCAATGAAGGCAATCACAAAACAAAAGGTTGCCGCCAACAAGGTCGGGATCATCAATACGCCAAACCAGCCGATGTAAAGCCGATTTTCGGTGCTAGTGATCCATTGACAAAAACTTTCCCAGCTCCATAGCCGCCGTGCGGCAGCGGAGCGCCGAACAACCACACTCATAGGCCAACTCCTAGAAAATTTGAAGAGAGCTTTTTTCCACTTGCGCTTGGCAGAGTGACCTCAGGAAATGACTCAGCCTTGCCCTGAGGATTCTTCTCCTTCCACGCTAGACAGTCTCAAGAAAACTGCCAAGGATACCTAACGTCTGCAGCCAAAATGTGAAATAAATTGATTTATCGATACAAACATGCAGATTAGTATTGCAGTTTATGTTCCACCTCTTTTCCCAGGCCTCAAGAGCCAGTTTTTGCAGTCGAGAACTTCAGGATTTCTTAAGGTGGAGGTCTTAAGGATTTCTTCAGAAAAGCAACCCCGGCAGGCTCCTATCGCCCAATTTCGGCGTGAAACTCCTGCAGGGACTTCACCCCCAGGGATCCTGACTGCAGAGCGCGGATGGCAGCAGCAGTAGCCTTGGCTCCAGCCAGAGTAGTGACCAAAGGAATCTTGTAGGCCAGGGCGGTGCGGCGGATCTTCCGTGCATCCTGTTGGGCTTCACCGCCAGAAGGGGTGTTGACGATAAGCTGAATCTGGCCGTTCTTGATGGCGTCGATGACGTGGGGCCGGCCCTCGTGCAGCTTGAGCACCTTCTCGACGGGGATCCCGTGCTCGGCCAAAGCTTTTTGGGTTCCGGCAGTGGCCAGCAGGCGAAAGCCTAGCTTGACCAACTCCTGGGCCACTGGGATCACCGCCTGCTTGTCGCGGTCGCTAACGCTGATGAACACGGTGCCCCCTAGGGGCAGGTTTTGGCCGGCAGCCAGTTGCGCTTTGGCAAAGGCGCGGCCAAAGTCGGTGTCAATGCCCATCACCTCCCCGGTAGAGCGCATCTCCGGCCCCAGCAGCGTGTCGGTGCCGGGGAACTTGTGAAACGGCAGCACCACTTCCTTAACAGCCACGTAGGGCGGGATCACCTCCTGGGTAAAGCCCAGCTCTGCCAGGGTTTTGCCGCTCATCACCTGGGCAGCGTAGGCGGCCAGGGGGTGGCCAATGGCTTTGCTGACAAACGGCACGGTGCGGGAAGCGCGCGGGTTGGCTTCCAGAACGTAAACCTGCTCCTTCTGGACGGCGTATTGGACGTTAATGAGCCCCACCACCTTGAGAGCTTGGGCCAACTTCACCGTCCAGTCGCGGATCACCTGCAGCACAGCAGGGCTGAGAGTGCGGCTGGGCAAGACACAGGCGGAGTCGCCCGAGTGGATCCCGGCTTGCTCAATGTGCTCCAGGATGCCGCCGATGGTTACAGCCCCGGTGTGGTCGGCGATGGCGTCCACATCTACCTCCACGGCATCCTCCAAGAACTGATCCACCAGCACGGGACGGTTGGGATCCACCGCCACCGCTAGCTGCATGTAGCGCCGCAGATCTTGATCCGAATAGACAATCTCCATGGCCCGCCCCCCCAGCACATAGCTGGGCCGCACCACCACGGGGTAGCCAATGCGCCGGGCAATCTCCAGGCTCTCCTCCACGCTGCGGGCAAGGCCGTGGGCTGGCTGGCGGATCCCCAATTCCTCGAGCAGGCGCCCAAACCGGCCGCGATCTTCGGCTATGTCGATGGAGTCAGGAGAAGTACCCCAGATAGGCGCTTGGGCTGCGGCTAGCCCCTGGGCCAGCTTCAGGGGGGTCTGGCCGCCAAACTGCGGGATTAGACCTAGCGGCTGCTCGGCCTCGACGAGGTTCATCACCTCTTCGTAGGTCAGGGGCTCAAAGTAGAGGCGATCAGCGGTGTCGTAGTCGGTGGAAACGGTCTCGGGGTTGGAGTTGACCATGATGGTCTCATAGCCAAGGCGTCTGAGGGCAAAGACGGCATGACAGCAGCAGTAGTCGAACTCAATCCCCTGGCCGATGCGGTTGGGACCGCCCCCCAGGATCATCACCTTTGGCTTGGCGGTGGGGAAGGTCTCGGATTCGCTCTCGTAGGTGGAGTACTGGTAAGGGGTGGCCGCCTCGAACTCGGCAGCGCAGGTGTCCACCGTCTTGTAGGTGGGGATCACCCCCAGGGCCTTGCGGCGATCCCGCACCTGGGCTTCCGCGGAGCCGGTCAGGTGGGCAATTTGTCGGTCGCTAAAGCCCATCTGCTTGAGATGGCGCAGGTCTTCGGCCGTTAGGGATCCCAACTCCCGCCCTTTAAGGGCTTGCTCCACCTCCACCAACTCCTGCAGCTTGTCGATAAACCAGGGATCGATGTGGGTAAGCTGGGCAATTTCCTGGACCGAGAAACCCATGAGCAGGGCCGTGCGAATGGTCAACAGGCGGAAGGGGTTGGGGGTGCGCAGGTTGGCCCGCACTTCCTCTGGGGTTGGGAGGACTTCCGGCCTGTCGCTGCCAAAGCCAGGGCGGTCGATCTCCAAAGACCGCAATGCCTTCTGGATGGACTCCTGGAAGGTGCGGCCAATGGCCATCACCTCCCCCACCGACTTCATCTGGGTTGTCAAAACGGGCTCCGCCCCAGGAAACTTTTCAAAGGCAAAGCGGGGGATTTTGGTGACGACATAGTCGATGGTGGGCTCAAAGCTGGCAGGGGTTTTGCGGGTAATGTCATTGGGAAGCTCCGGCAGCGTGTAGCCCACAGCCAGCTTGGCGGCAATCTTGGCAATGGGGAAGCCAGTGGCCTTGCTGGCCAAAGCAGAAGAGCGGGAGACCCGCGGGTTCATCTCGATGACCCGCACTTCGCCATTGGCGGGGTTGACGGCAAACTGCACGTTGGATCCCCCCGTTTCCACCCCAATCTCGCGCATGATGGCGATGGCGTAGTCGCGCAGCCGCTGGTACTCCTTGTCGGTGAGGGTCTGCGCCGGGGCCACGGTGATGGAGTCGCCGGTGTGGACCCCCATGGGGTCGATGTTTTCAATCGAGCAGATGATGACCACGTTGTCCGCCAGATCCCGCATCACCTCCAGCTCGAACTCCTTCCAGCCGATGATCGACTCCTCCACCAGGATCTGGGAGATTGGGCTGGCCTCTAGGCCGGCGGTGCAGATTTCCTCCAACTCCTCTTGGTTGTAGGCCACGCCGCCACCTGTACCTCCCAAGGTGTAGGCGGGGCGGATGATGAGGGGGTAGCCAATTTCTTGAGCAATCTGTTTGGCTTCCTCTAGGCTGCGGGCCAACCCTGAGCGGGGGACGGCCAGGCCAATTCGCTGCATCGCCTGCTTGAACAGCTCCCGGTCTTCAGCTTTTTCAATGGCCTCACGCTTGGCCCCAATTAGCTCCACCCCGTACTGGTCCAGGATCCCGCGCCGGGCTAGCTCCATCGCTACATTGAGAGCTGTCTGTCCCCCCATGGTGGGAAGGAGGGCATCAGGGCGCTCCCGCTCGATGATCTGGGCCACAAAGTCTGCCGTCACCGGCTCGATGTAGACGCGATCTGCCATACTGGGATCCGTCATGATGGTGGCCGGGTTGGAGTTGACCAGGATGACCTCGTAGCCCTCCTCTCGCAGGGCTTTGCAGGCTTGGGTGCCCGAGTAGTCGAACTCGCAGGCTTGGCCAATAACAATAGGCCCCGCTCCAATGAGCAAGATCTTGTGAATGTCGGTACGACGCGGCATGGGATCCCTAGGGTGGCAAGGTCAGCCTTCTATTTTAAGAGGCGGGCCCAGCTTGGGCGGTAAGATGGTGTACCTTGGGCAAGGGGCCTCGGAAAGGGTTGCTGTTGGAAAGCCTTGAGATGAACTTGCCCAGCCTCCTCTGGCCCGATCCTGGCGAGATCCCAGCTCCTCCTCGGCCCGGGATCCTGGGTGTTTTGGCTTCCGGCAACGGCAGCAATTTTGAGGCCATTGCCCAGGCCATCGAGGCCGGCGAGCTGCCAGCCCACATCGCTGTTGTGATCACCAACAATCCTGAGGCCTATGTGCGGCAGCGGGCGGAGCGCCGAGGGATCCCCTGTGTCCTCCTTAACCACCGCGACTATCCCAGCCGGGAGGCGCTAGATGCCGCCATTGTGGAGGTGCTGCAGCAGTATCAGGTGGAGTGGGTGATCATGGCCGGCTGGATGCGCTTGGTGACTCAGGTGTTGCTGTCTGCCTATCCGGAGCGGGTTTTAAACCTTCACCCCAGTCTCTTGCCCAGCTTCAAGGGCCTACGGGCTGTGGAGCAGGCGCTGGCGTGCGGCGTAAAAATCGCCGGCTGCACCGTCCACCGGGTTACGTTGGAAATGGACAGCGGCCCCATCGTGGCCCAGGCGGCGGTGCCGGTCCTGCCGGAAGATACCGTGGAGTCGCTCTACCGGCGCATCCAGGCCCAGGAACATCGCCTCTATCCTCTGGCTATCCGCCTCTGCTTGGCCGAGGGATCCCTCTCCCCGAAGCCTCCCTCCTAGAAGGCGCACCCCATGGCCGAGATCTCACCCCTTCTTGTTTTCGATAGCTCCGCAATTCTGGCTGGGCGACTGGCTCGGTGGCAGGAATGGGCCCGCTTCGGGGTGTGTGTGCTGCCTCAGGCGGTGCTGGCTGAGCTGGAGCGCCTGGCTCGAGAAGCCATTGAGCCTCAGGAAGAGTCGACAGCGCGCGCCTTTTTGCGCCACCAGCCCAGCTTGGGGTTTGCCGTCTCAGCAGCCCGCGCCTGGGTCGAGGAGGTCAACGCCAGCGGCCACTCCCTAAAAGCTCGCCTGGAGCAGGCCATTGCCGAGTGCGCCTACGCCCTGGCCCAGCAGCAGCCAGGATTCCTAGTGGTGGTGAGCAACGATCGGCCCTTGGTAGGGCGGATCCAGGAACTGGGGGTCTCCAACCTCTGCGCCATCTCTCTAGCCGAGCTCAACCGCTGGGTACGCCAGCAGCAGCGACCCCAGGCGGTGGCCAGGGCTTTGGGACGGCTGCCGCGGCCTCCCCTTCCCGCCACGCCGCTCTCTTCTCGTCCTTCGGCCCGACCGCCTTCTCCAGTCAGCCAGGGATCCCGGGGATCTCCGCTTGGCTTGACCCCAGCAGGGGTACAAAAGGCCCTGGCGCTGGTGTGGGCCTTGGCCTTTTTCTCGGCGGCGGGCTTGTTGGCCTGGCGCTGGTTAGATCCCAAGGGGAGCGAAGGGATCTGGCGGCAGTTGCCCCTGTCCCGGATCCCTTGGCTGCGGGATCGCAGCAGCCCAAACAGGGGATACTAGGGTGAAGGCTTTCTCAAGACTTGTCCCTAGCCATGACGGCAACGGCTGACCTTTGGCCCCAGCTTTTAGGCCAACTGCTGGAGCGGCAATCCCTTAGCGAGGCCCAGGCGGAAGAGTTAATGAACGGCTGGCTCACCAACCAAGTGCCGGAGGTGGTGTCGGGGGCAATCCTAGCAGCTCTCCAAGCCAAGGGGGTGAGCGCCAGCGAGCTGGCCGGCATGGCGCGGGTGCTGCAACGGGCTTCTCTGGGATCGCCGCTGGACCTGCCCCTCTTGGTGGATACCTGCGGCACCGGCGGGGACGGGGCTGGCACTTTCAACATTTCCACCGCCGTGGCCTTTGTGGTCAGCGCTGCCGGGATCCCGGTGGCAAAACACGGCAACCGTTCGGCCTCTGGCAAGGTGGGCTCGGCAGACGTGCTGGAGGCCCTGGGGGTGAACCTCAACGCCAAGCCAGAGCAGGTACGAGCCGCGGTTACCGAAGTGGGCATTACCTTTCTCTTTGCCCCCCACTGGCATCCAGCTATGCGGGCGGTAGCTCCCTACCGACGGGCTCTCAAGGTGCGCACCGTTTTCAACCTGCTGGGGCCCCTGGTCAATCCTTTCTACCCCAACCGGCAGGTTATCGGGGTTTACGCGCCGGAGCTGGTGCCGGTGGTGGCCGAGGCCCTGCGCCTGCTGGGGCGGGAAGAAGCCATCGTACTCCACAGCCGGGAAGGCCTTGACGAAGCTGGCCTCGCTCAGCCCACGGACCTGGGCGTTCTCTCCCAGGGATCCCTACACCTAGAGGTCTTGAACCCGCGGGATTACGATCTCACGGCCGCACCCGTCCAGGCTCTCCAGGGAGGGGACTTGACAGAAAATGCTGCCATCCTCACCCGCGTCCTCCAGGGAGGCGGCGATCTTGCCCAGCGGGATGTGGTGGCCCTCAATGCAGCGCTGGCGCTTCAGGTGGCGGGAGCTGTGGCTGACTTGAGAGCTGGAATTGACCGAGCGCGGGAGATCCTTGCCAGCGGCGCCGCCTGGGATCGCCTGCAAAAGTTGGTCAACTTTCTGGCTTCCTAAAACTCCCGCCCTCGCCCAAAAGCCAGCACCTCGTCTACCCCTAGGCGGGGCTTGCGCGGCAGGTTGCCCGGTGCAGGGTAGCCCACCGCCAGCAGCATCACCGGCACGTAGCGGTCGGCAATGCCGAACTCCCGCTTTACCCCTTCTGGGTCAAAGCCAATCATCGGCCCGCTTGCCAAGCCCTTTGCCTGCGCCGCCAGCATCAAAGCCATGGCTGCCAGGGCCCCGGAGCGAATCGCCTCATCCCGCGCCAAAGTGGGGTTGTTGGCGTAGGTGGCTTGGGCCATGTTCACCCAGCTTTCCGCCCCTTCCGGGGAGAGGAGGCCCGCAGCGACCGCTCTTTGGACAATTTCAGGCAGCTTCTCATACCCCCGCAGATCCCCCAGGACGATGAACACCACTGCCGCGTCCGCCACCTTCTGTTGGTTGTAGGCCAGGGCTTTGAGGCGCTCTTTGTCTGCAGGATCGGTGACGGCTACGAACCGCCAGTGCTGGATGTTAAAGGAGGATGGAGCTTCCGTAGCATAGGCAACCAGCTCCTGGATCTCCGCCTCCGACAGGCGGCGGCTGGGATCAAACTTGTCGGCGGAGATCCGCTCTTTGAGGGCAGCTAGGACGTCCATGGGGATCCTCGAGAAGAGCTGCTACCAGAAAACCGAGGACAAAATTGCCTTCTCTCATCCAGCTTATCCAGCCTAGGGCCCCAGCAAGATCCCTCTCCCGAAGGCAGGTATGATAAAGGGATGATTGGAGCTGGATGCCCCCAGCCCCTTTGGGGAACCTCGAAGTAGCCAATAGCAAGCGGTGTGGTTGAGGGGGAGAGGCAAGCGGTGGACTTCGGGCGCGTGCTGACGGCAATGGTGACTCCCTTTACGCCTGAGGGGGAGATCAACTACGAAGAAGCCGCTCGCTTGGCCGATTACTTGGTAACCCACGGCAGCGATGGCTTGGTGGTCTGTGGCACCACTGGCGAGTCTCCCACCCTGAGCTGGCAAGAAGAGTACGAGCTGTTTCGGGTGGTGCGAGATGCCGTGGCTGGCCGAGCCAAGGTTATCGCCGGCACGGGCTCCAACTCCACCCGGGAGGCCATCGAAGCCACCAAAAAAGCGGCTCAGTTGGGCCTGGATGGCTCTCTCCAAGTGGTGCCCTACTACAACAAGCCCACCCAGGCGGGGCTCTACGAGCACTTCAAGGCCATTGCCCAAGCCAGCGACTTGCCCATCATGCTCTACAACATCCCCAGCCGCACGGGGGTAAGCCTACAGCCGGAAACGGTGGCGCAATTGGCGGAGATGGAGACGATTGTCGCCATCAAGGAAGCTAGTGGTATCATGGACGTAGTTTCTGAAATTCGGCGGCTTACCCCCTCCCGCTTTAGCATCTACTCAGGAGATGACTCGCTGACCTTGCCGATTTTGTCTTTGGGGGGGAGAGGAGTAGTCAGCGTAGCTAGCCATTTGGTTGGGCTACAGCTTCAGGAGTTGATCCAGAGCTACCACAGAGGACAGCCCGAACAAGCCCTGGCTCACCATCTCCGCCTGCTTCCGCTGTTTAAGGTTTTGTTCATCGAGACCAACCCTGTTCCCATCAAGGCGGCGCTAGAGATGCAGGGTTGGCAAGTAGGTCGGGTGCGCCCTCCGCTAGCGCCTCTGCAGGCCAGCTCTCTACAGGTTTTGCGACAAGTGCTGCAAGGGATGGGACTACTGGATGGGGCCCAGGGATCTGAACAAAAAGCAGCAAAAGCTTCATGACTCTGTCTAACTAGGGGGCTTTCGGAGGGGTCTTTCGTGGCATTTTCCCGACTGGAAAATGGACAGGTCCTAGTAGCCAAATTCAGCTAGCACCGCTGACTTGGCTGGCGGGGTTTGTCTGGAGGGGTTTTTGGTTGGCTTGATTGTTACAAATCGTTACATCTGGAGGATCCACAGCGTCTATGCGAACACCACGGACTTCAGTTGCCTCTCGGTCAGCAGCTGCTCCAGCCCGGCCCACTTCCTCTTTGCAGATGATCCCGCTAGGCGGGGAGCGGGAGATCGGCAAAAACACCTGGGTCTTCCGCTACGAAGACGACATCATCCTGGTGGATGCTGGCCTGGCTTTCCCCGATGAGACGATGCACGGGGTCAACATCGTGCTGCCAGACATGACCTATATCAAGCAAAACCGGGACAAGCTGCGGGCATTGGTGGTTACCCATGGCCACGAAGATCACATCGGCGGGATCCCTTACCACCTACGGGAATTTGACATCCCGGTCATCTATGGCCCGCGCTTAGCACTGGCCCTGCTAGAGGAAAAACTGCGCGATGTGGGCCTTTTGAATCGGACGGAATTGCGCCCAGTTGGGCCGCGGGATATTGTGCCCCTGTGCAAGAACTTCTTTGCCGAATTCATTCGCAATACCCACTCTTCCGCCGACAGCTTTACGATAGCCTTGCACACGCCGGTGGGCGTTGTCATCCAGACGGGCGACTTCAAGATCGACCACACGCCGGTGGATGGCGAACGCTTTGACCTCCATCGGCTGGCCGAGCATGGGGAAAAGGGCGTACTTTGTCTAATTAGCGACTCCACCAACGCTGAGGTACCCGGCTTTACTCCCTCTGAAGCCGCAGTAGTGCCGGGCCTTACCAAAGCCATTGCGGAAGCCAAAGGACGGGTGATTATCACCACCTTTGCTTCTTCGGTGCATCGCCTCAATTTGGTGTTGCAGATTGCCGAGCAGCAAGGCCGGGTGGTGTCTCTGCTGGGTCGCTCGATGTTAAACGTAGTGGCCCATGCGCGGCGTCTAGGTTACATCCGCTGCAAAGACGAGACGCTGCAGCCCATGCATGTCATCAACAGCCTGCCGGACGACAAGGTCATCATCCTCACCACTGGCTCCCAAGGCGAGCCTCTAGCCGCTCTGACCCGCATTGCCAATGGCGAGCACCCGCAGTTGCAGATCAAGCCAGGAGATACCGTGATTTGGTCGGCCAACCCCATTCCCGGCAACACGCTGGCGGTAACGCGAGTCATCGACAAGCTGATGGAGCTGGGGGCCAATGTTATCTACGGCAAAGACAAGGGGCTGCATGTCTCCGGCCACGGCTGCCAGGAAGACCAGAAACTGATGATTGCCCTCACACGCCCCAAGTTCTTCGTCCCTACCCACGGGGAATACCGCATGCTGGTCAAGCACGCCGAAACAGCAATGAGCATGGGGATCCCGCGGGAAAACATCGTGATCATCAACAACGGCGATGTGGTGGAGGTGAACCAGGAGCGCATCGCTGTTGTCGGCAGGGTGCCGGCGGGGGTGCAGATGATCACCGCTTCCCACGATGGGGTGCTGATGGACGAGATCCTGGAAGAACGGCAGCAAATGGCCAGAGAGGGGGTAGTGACGGTGGTCATCAGCCTAGATGGCAGGGGCAGGCTGCTCTGTACGCCTCAGGTGCAGCACTTGGGCTTGGCGGGAGAGGGCAACTTTAAGGGATCCGACCTAAAACCCCTGGTAGAGGACACCCTCCAGCAAGCTCGGCCGCGCTTTGCCCGATCGCTGGAGCGGGGGAGCCTTGAGGTTGACTGGGCCGGCCTTAAGGCGGAGGTGGAGCAAGTGGTGCGCCGCTTTGTGCGGGAACAACTGCCCGGCAAGCCGACAGTGTTGGTCTTTGTGCAGTCGCCCGAAGAGGAGTCTGTGCCAGTAGCTTCCCTGCCGGTTGGGGAAGCCCAGCTCGACCAGGAACGGCTGGCCCTAGGACGGCGGCGGCGCTCCTCAGCGGCGGTGGCGGCTATGGACTCCGTCCCGCTTACGCGATCGTAAGACTGGGTGGCTGGCTCTTCAGGGCTTCTTCCCTAGGCCGGGCCCCAGCAAGCCTCTAGGGGAGAGCTCTGCCTTTGCCTCTGGAGAAAGGGATCCCACCTCGCTAAAGGGCGGGCAGCGGTTTTGGGGCGGGACGGGCTGCTTTAGGATCCTCAAGAAGGCCTCCGCCAGATCGGCATATCCCCGGTCGTTGGGGTGAAAGCCGTCGGCCAGCGGGCCAGGGAAGAAAGACTCGCGGCGGTAGGAGCGGGGATCGCAGAGCAAGTCCACTACGGGGATCCCCTGTTGGCTCAGGGGGTTGATGGCCCGTTGGCTAAGGCTGACGGAGACTAGAGCCAAAAGTTGCCGCAGGCCGCTGGGCTGCTGCTGGCCTAGGGGAATCAGGGCAAAGTTGGGCAGGTTGGCCACTGCCAGGCGAGCTTGGGGGGCGCGAGCCCGCACCGCCTGGAGCAGAGTTTGGTAGTCGGCGGCAAACTGTTGGATCTGGCGTTCAATAAAGACTAAGGGATCCTCGCCCTGCAGGGCGCGTTGGGCTGCTGCCAAGACAATAGCGTTGGTGTCGTTGCCGCCTACCCAGATAGTAATCAAAGTGGCGTCGGGGGGGATGCGCGGCACTTGATCCTGGAGCACGTTGGCGGGGATCCCCGCCCTTAGAGCTTGCATGGCCGGGCTGAGCACCGCTCCCGAGCGGCCCAAGTTGATGAGCTCCACCTGCCCCGGCAGGAGGCGGGCTAGGCGCGGGACATACCCCGTCCCGTTGGGACAATCCAGGGGCTCCGAGCGCTGCGGGCGGGTGCCGGCGGCGTTGGCCGGGCCATCGCAGGAGATGGAGGCGTTAAAGCCAACGGCATCGCTGGCTCCCAAAGCCACATAGCGGTTGAGGGGGGTCGAGCTGGGCACGACAACAGCAGGGGGAGAACAAGCGGTCAGCCCCCAACCCAGCGTCCAGATGGCCATAGAAAGCAGCAACCCACCGGTTCTGGGGTCTTGGGGCGAGGGTGCTTGCGTAGCCAGTTGCAAAGAGGAGCCCATAGGGTAGCTTTGCTGCAGAGGTGGGGAAGCCCCCCAGCCAAGCTAACCAAAGATCCGCCAGCCAGCGAGTATGGTGGGAGTATGGCGCTGCGTTTTTGCAAGTCCCGCACCTACCACGATCCCCTACACGGCGCCATTAGCCTGGATGGCGGGGATCCGGTCGAGGCCCTGCTGATTCGTCTTATCGACACGCCGGCCTTCCAGCGCCTACGTCGCATCCGCCAGTTGGACACGGCTTTTTTTACCTTTCACGGCGCCGAGGGATCTCGCTTTACCCACTCGGTGGGAGTGCTGCAAGTTACGCGGCGGCTGTTTGACAAGTTGGCCCGCCGCTACCCAGAGCTGCGCCCCTACCGCGCCGTCACCCTGGTTGCCGCTCTGCTGCACGACATTGGCCATGCCCCCTTTAGCCATGCGGGCGAGGAGATCTTCGGCTGCCGCCACGAGATCTGGACGACGCGCATCGTGCGGGAGGATCCCCAGATAGCCACCCTGGTGGCGGAGTTTGACCCGCAGCTGCCGGCCCAACTGGAGCAGGTGTGGCAGAAACGATTCCCCCTGCCGCTGGTGGGGCAGCTTATTGCCAGCCAACTGGACTGTGACCGCTTCGACTACTTGATGCGGGACAGCCTGCTTACGGGTGCCCAATACGGCCACCTGGATCTGGATCGCATCCTCACGGTGTTGGACTACGACCCGGAGACGGGCTCCCTTTGCATCCCTGCTCGCAAAGGCCTAGGAGCCATCGAGCACTATCTGGTGGTGCGCTATTTCATGTACACCCAAGTGTACCAGCACCCCAAGAGCCTGTGTGCCCGCTTTATTTTGGATCGCCTCTTCAAGCGGGCGCAGGTGCTCTTGCAAAAGGGGGAGATCGAGTTGGATCCCATCTTGAGCGCCTGGTGCTGGGCCGCGCTGGCGGCGCAAAAGGGAGATCCCTTCGAGTTGCCTCTGCCCCTCTATTTGGCCGCTGACGATGTGATGTTCAGCTACCCTTTTCGCTTTTGGGCCATGTCGGGGAGGGATCCCATCTTGGCCGATTTGGCGCGGCGCTACCTGGAGCGGGATCTGTTCAAAGCCCGCAACATCACCCGCCTGCCAGAAGAGCGACGCCAAGAGCTGGTGGCAACTCTGAGCCAGAAGATGCAGCGAGATGGCTTGGATCCAGAAAGCTACTTGGGAATTCGCTCCGCCCACGTCCAGGGCTACAGCTTCTACGACCAAGGGATCCAACTCAAAACCGAGGACGGCTACGTAGAAATTGCCCAGCTCTCGCCGCTGGTGCGTGCCCTAGTGGAAACCCAAGGCCAGGTTTGGCTCATCTTCCCTCGCCCCTACAGCGATCTTGTAGAAGGGGCGCTGTCTGCTTAAAGGGTTATGTTAGCCCTGAGGGCCCTGGCCATTGCCCTGGTGGCACTGCGGCTGTAAGGACTACGTCCCGCTGACGCGAACGGAAGAGCTACGGGAACATGGTCTAATGGAGAATGTAAGGACTACGTCCCGCTGACGCGATCGGGGAAACCCTAGCGCCATGCAAGCCTTGGTCATTGGCTCCGGGGGACGGGAGCACGCTTTGGTCTGGAAGCTATTGCAGTCCCCTCAGGTGACTCGAGTCTACTGGGCTCCTGGCAACGGCGGCGCCCAGCAGATGGCCCGCTGTCAACCGGTGGCTTTGGCCGCCACAGACATCGATGGACTGGTGCGGTTTGCTACCGTGCAAGGGATCCGCCTGACGGTGGTGGGGCCGGAGCTGCCCTTGGTGGAGGGAATTGTGGACGCCTTTCAGGCAGCAGGGCTCCCCATTTTTGGCCCCAGTCGCGCCGCCGCCCAACTGGAGGGAAGCAAGCTCTGGGCTAAGCAACTGATGCAGGAAGCAGGGATCCCTACGGCTCCGGCTGTGGGCTTTGCCGACTTGTCTGAGGCGCTGGCCTACCTGGATTCAAGGACTCCGTCAGGCGAACGCAGCTATCCTGTCGTGATCAAAAAAGATGGGCTGGCCGCCGGCAAGGGGGTGACCGTTGCCCACAGCCGAGAAGAAGCCGTGCAGGCCCTAAAGGCGGCTCTGGCCAAGCCCGGCGAGCGGGTGCTCATCGAGGAGTTCCTCGCCGGCCAGGAGGTGTCGGTGCTGGCCCTGACGGATGGCCGGATCTGCCTGCCGCTGCTGCCTGCACAAGACTACAAGCGCCTTGGCGATGGCGATACTGGACCCAACACCGGCGGCATGGGGGCCCACGCCCCGGCAGATCACCTGGTCACCCCCAAGCTGCTGGCCCGCATCCAGGCGCAAGTGCTGGATCCTACCCTGCAGGCGCTGCAACAGCGGGGCATTCGCTACCAAGGGGTGATCTACGCTGGCCTGATGATTACGCCCAATGGGGATCCCTACGTCTTGGAGTACAACTGCCGCTTTGGGGATCCCGAAGCCCAGGTTATCCTGCCCCTCTTGGAAAACCCTCTGGACGAGGTGCTGCTGGCCTGCATCGAGGGGCGACTGGCCAATCTTCAGCTGCGGTGGAAGCCCGGCTATGCCGCCTGTGTGGTCATGGCCGCCCCCGGTTACCCCGACAGCTACGAGCGAGGGATCCCCCTTGCCGGCCTAGAGGCTGCCGCCGCCACCGGAGCCCTGGTGTTCCATGCCGGCACTCGCCAGGTGGGCAAGCAGCTTCTCAGCGAGGGTGGGCGTGTCCTCTGTCTTACCGGCCAAGGGGCAACGCTGGCAGAAGCGCTGCGCCAAGCCTATGCCGCTGTGGAGCAGGTGCAGTTCCCCAAAGCCCACTACCGCTCCGACATTGGCAGCCGCGCCCTCGGGCCGAAGGTCCGCCTAGGTGTGGTGCCCGATCCGTAGGCAGATCATGGCCCCAGAGAGGTCGCTTCTCCAGGGCCCCTAAAGCAGTTTTTAAAAAAGCTTTGATACCTAAACCTTAGCTTCTCTGATGACGAGGCAGCAACGATAGTATCGAAATCTCAACTTTCCGTTGATTTTCTCAACAGTAGACAAGAAAGGGGCTTGCCGGAGTTTCTCCCAGCGAAGGCGCGATCCCTGAGCCTACAACCCAGATCCACAAGTTAAGGCTCAGCTACGGAGAGAACCAGCGGAAGTTCAAGGGATCCTCCCGCCAAAGCCAGCGAGGTGGGATCCCTAGCCCTTCCGTCAAGGCAGCGGGCCTTGGCCCGGCTCGAGGGTCGCAGTCGTAGAGGGTGGTGGTGTAGCGATAGGTGCGCGGCGGCCCACCCTTGAGCCGGATGCCGCTGATCTCAAAGAAGTAGGGTCGATTGGGCTGAATGGATCCCACCGAGTAGGTGAGGGTTTCTAGGCCAAAGGCGGGATCCCCAACCCGGATATCCCAAACCGGCACTGCCTCGCCGGTAAGGGTATCGGTGATGCGGATCTGGGCCTGGCTGAGGTCAGACAAGCCGCCGCGGCTAGGCACCGAGAAAGACCAGCGGTAGGCGGACAAAGGCTGGCCGGAAAACCCCTCGAGGCGGTACAGGTAGCCGTCTCTTTCTGGGAAAGCAATAAACTCAGGATCCGGTACCGACTCGTCAAAGCCGAAGATCCAATTGGCATTGGCCTGAGTTACCCGTCCGGCCCGCGGGTCGAAGACAATGCCGTAGGCTCCTTGGGCATACTGGGGATAGAGGTTCCAGCGGCGGTGACCCACATCTACAAAGTTCTCTCGGCCCGGCTCGGCAAAGTAGATATCTACCTGGCGGGCCAGCACCCGCCCTGGGTCAGAGCCGTTCAGCTCCAGAATTGGGCCAATGGCCAGGTTGCTGAAGCGGGCTCCTGCCTCTCCGGCGGGAGTCAAGCAGCGCCAAGAGGGAGGGGGCTGGTGGCTGAGGGCGCCATTGGCCACCTGCAGCAGGGCCGCCTGCTGAGCGGCCTCCAAGAATTCGGGATTGAGCTTCACCGGCGGCAACTTGTGCAACAGCCGCAGAAAGTTCAACCGATCCATCATCTTCTGGGCTGCTGCGGGGGTGAGGCGACCGGGATTGCAGATGGCAGCCTGAGGCTGCTCGGCGTAGATGGGACCAGCAAAGGTGCGGGTTTGGCGATCCAACTGGCAAAGAAAGCTAGCAATTGGCAGCTCCCCTGCCCGGGGAGGCTCTGGAGCCGTGGGGGATCCCTCCCCGTTGCAGGCCGTCAAGAGACCAAGGCAGAGCAGAACGACCAGCCCTACTCCCCACCGCTGCTTTAAGCCAAGCAGCCGCTGCCAGCGCATGCAAAACTATCGGCCAGCGGGAGTGGGGGTGGGAGTGAGGCTAGGGGGGCTAACCGTGCTGCCGCTGCCCCCGTCGCAGGCAGACAACAGCCCTAGGCACAGGAACAGAGCCAGGGTGCTCAAGAGCTTGCCGGTTCCTGGGGTAGGTTGGAGTGTAGCCATAGTAACAAATCTCCAAGACGCCGCTGGGTTTGACTCCGTTTTATCCCATAGGGGGGAGTGCCAAGGCTCCTGTCGTAGTGCTGCCACGGATCCCCGCACCTATTTGTCTTGGCTGCCGAATCTGGCTGCTCAAGGGATGATCTGAAACTCCAGGTTGTGGGTCTGGAGCAGGTCGATTGTCTCGTGGTTGGTGATGTTGGTGTCAGCCAGCTCCAGGTTGTAGAAGTCGATAAACTCCTCGCCGTCGAAGTAGGGGCCAGCGTGCCAGGTGCCCAGCTCCAGTTTGATGAAGCAGTCGCCAGCCACTCGAAAAGCTTGAATCCCGTCCACCTGTAGCTCGTCGGCAGGCGGCGCGACGGCGATGAACCACTCCTTGCCGTGCAGGGATCCCAGGCACGGGGTGCAACGGGTGTGGCGGGTTATTTGGCTGAACTTGAGGCCAGGACGGAGCAAGCGCATGAGGTAAAAGCGGGGCTGGCCCTGATTCAAAACCAACTGGGCATCTTAGCTGTCGAAAGGCTTGTCGTCGGGAGCAGGGTAGATCGCCTGCCCGTAAGGGGCAAAGTTTTCCGCTTCAACCAGAGGTGCCTTCAGTTGGCGTAGTTGGCTACTCACCCTGCTTGTCTCCTCTTTGGCCAGCTTTTACCCCTGAGAAGGGATCTCAGCAGGTTAAGATGCCGGCAGTAGAATTGGGTGGAAAACTTAGCCCTTGGCAGAGTCCATGGCCATGCGGCGGGATTTACAAGAGCTGGTCATTTCCCCTTTTCTGGTGGAAAACCTTTCTGGGGTACCCATAGCCTGGCTGTACCGACCTCGGCCTATCCGTCGCTGGAAAGACTGGCTGCGCCAGTTCTCCGCCTTTTGGAATCTGCTGGGCCTGCTGTTGGTGCTGGATTTGTTCTGCCGTTTCTTGACCTTTTGGTCAGGGGGATCCCTGCTGACCTTGGTGGGGCGAATTTTGATCCCTGGCCTGCGCAGCAGTTGGGAAAGTTGGCTGGTGGAATGGGGAATCCTGGCAGCCATTGCCGCTTTGGGCCAAGCCTATTGGATTTTCCGCAGCCGCCGCATGCCGCTCTTGCTGAACTTGCTAGAAGAAGTAGATCGCTACAATCGGCTCATTCAAGCCATTCACATCAACGATGAATTGGTAGAGGCGGGCAATCCTGAGGCCAAGCTGCCCCAGCGGGATCAGATCATCGAGGCTCTGAAGCTGACTCGCAGCGACCTAATCCGCGCCTTGAAAACTGAACGGATCTTGCGGCAGAACAAAGACTTTATTGAGCAGCAAAGGGAGTTCTTCGGCGACGAGCTGGCAGCTCTGACTGCGCTCCAGCTAAGAGAACAGGCCAGCGAACAGTCGCAGCTTTTGGATGCTGCTTTGCAAATTGCCTTGCAGGTGCGCTCCCAACTAAGCCAACTGCAGAACCGGGGAGCAAATCGTTCCCAAGACAAAGATCAAGCTTTAGACAAAGCTCAAGACAAAAAAGATTAAAGCGAAGACACAAGTTACAGCTATTTCGACCAGGATACTGCACTGATATTGAAGTAACCAAAGCCTTGGACTACGGGAAAGTTGTTGTGAGGCTCTTTGTCGCCTTGATCTCCACTTTGGGAGAGGGTTCAGATCTGCCTGGAAAAGCGCTGGAGACTGTCGCGAAGCCCAGGGATCTTCCTTCTCGGCAACGCCCTAAAAAATGCCCTGACTCAGCAGCTTAGCCAAGCGCTCCAGGCCCTTTTTGACCTGTCGGGAAACGGTAACGGCACTGATCCCCAGCCGCTCTGCTGTTTCTTTTTGGGTGAGGTCGTAGAAGAAAACAAATTCCAAAATCTGTCGGGTGCGCTCCTCCAGCTTGGCCAAGGCATTTTGCAGACGGATGCGATCTTCTTCGGCCAGTTGAAAACTGCGGTAGCGCTGATCGGGAATGGTATCCCCTAGAGCAACGCTGTCTTCTTCAACCTGTACGGGAGCATCTAGGCTGAGCAAAAGGCTGTTTTGTTGGGCCAGCTGCAGCTCTCGCCATTCCTGCTCTGTTAGGTTGAGGGCTTCCCTCACCTCCGCCTCAGAGGGAGGACGGCCCAACTCTTGTCTCAGGCGCGCAATTACCTTCTTGGCCTGTCGCTGCAGGGTGGTCCAGCGGCGAGGGAGCCGCACTGCCGGGCTTTTGTCTCGCAGGTAGTGCTGAATTTCTCCGCGAATGTAGGGCATGGCAAAGGAGCTGAAGGCCAGGCCGCGGCTGACGTCGAAGCGCTCGATGGCCTGAATTAGGCCTAGGCAGCCGACTTGTACTAGGTCGTCGTATCCCTCCTTGCATTGGTTCCGCCAGTAGTGGGCCTCTTTGCGCACCAATCCTAGGTTTAGCTCCACCAGTCGATTGCGCAGGGCCGGATCCCGAGTTTGCTGGTACAGCCGCAACAGCTCGAAGGTTTGGGTTTTAACATCTCCAGGTCTAGATGCCCTAGGCGCGCGCCCAGTCGGGGATCCAGAACTGCCCATGCTGGATTTGGCCGAAGAGGGAGAGGCTGGGCTCGTCGGTGGTCTTGGGAAGTCAGGATCCTCGAGAGGAGTCTGCTGCGGAGCCATTACTATAGAAACTGCTTTTCTTTGACCAATTGAGCTAGAGCCCCTCAAGGCTGGATCGGCGGCCAAGCAGCTCAAAAGCAGGGGGTGCAAAGCGATACCGATTTTCTGCCGTTGGGCTCAACTGCGATCTACAAGCAGGTCGAGTTAAGTTGTAGCCATAAGAATGCTACCAGGTGTTAGCAGGAACACAATTTTGAGATTTGCTAGGATACTGAAGTGCCCTCAGTTTGACCAGCTTTTCCGCGGCAGTCAACACCCTTCTCCCGGAAACCCTCCGTCTTCGGTGGAAGGTCGGATTGCTATTGCCGGTGTGTCCTCTGGGGTACTCTGGAACTCAGGAAGCAGACGGTGGAGCTGTTCGCGTCAGGGGCGTTGGGCTTTCCTCTAGTCCTCATTCGCGACAGGGGTGCGCTCTCAGGAAGGCTGCAAAACTCGGTTCACCGCGAATGGGATCGAAATAGGGTTCAGAGACAAGCAGCGGGTGGTAGCGTTCCGGCTGCAGCCGCAGAGCTTGCTCTAGGGCTTGGAGGGCCTGGGGCACTTGGCCTTCCCAGGCGCAGCAGCAGGCTTTAGCATAGTGGGCCTCTGCATTGTCAGGATCCAGCTCCACGGCCCGGTCAAAGCTCTGGAGGGCGAGCCTGTAGAGGTTCAAGTCCATCAGCACCAAGCCGCGCTGCAGCCAGAGCTGGGAGCGCTGGGGATCCTGGGCTAGAGCGCGGTCGTAGCTGTTGAGAGCTTCCATGCAGTTGCCCAGGCGGTGATGGGCAAAGGCGTGGCCGGCCCAGAGAGAGGCCGACTCCAATCCCAGTTGCAGGGCTTGCTCGTAGCTGGCCAGAGCCTCGGCGTAGCGCTCCAGGTGCACCAGAGCCAGCCCGCGACTTTGCCAAACCCGGGGATCGC
Source organism: Synechococcus sp. O70.1 (assembly GCF_047462215.1). Lineage (NCBI taxonomy): Bacteria > Bacillati > Cyanobacteriota > Cyanophyceae > Synechococcales > Synechococcaceae > Synechococcus > Synechococcus sp. O70.1. The sequence goes on from NZ_JANSIT010000006.1 coordinate 87,029, forward strand.
TGGGGTTGAGGGCCAGGGCCTTGTCGTAGCTGTTCACGGCTTCCTGCCATCGCTCTAGAGAGGCCAAGGTCAGCCCGCGCAGATGCCACGCTTCCGCGCTGTCGGGGCGGAGGGTGAGAGCCTGCTCGTAGGCGCGCAGCGCCTCTTGGTAACGGCCCAGTTGCCGCAGCGTGTTGGCCTGGTTAAAGCGGGCCTCAAAAAAATCCGGCTTTAGGTGCAAAGCCCGCTCGTAGCTGGCCAGCGCTTCCTGATGACGGCCAAGATCGTCCAGAAGAGAACCTCGGTTGTTCCAAGCTTCGGGAAAGTCCGGCTTCAGCTCTAGGGCGCGGTCGTAGCTGGCCAGGGCGGCTTGCGCCTGCCCCAGTTGGTCGAGGGCGGTGGCGCGGTTGTACCAGGCAATGGGATCCCGTGGCCGGTCTGCCACTGCCTGCTCGAAGGGCTGCAGTTGGGCTGCCTGTTCCGCCGTAAGGGCAGAGAGGTCAACCGCCGTTGCCGGCAAAACAGCTTCTGGAGGAGCAGCCCGCCGCTGCCGCCGCAGCCCCCAGGCCCAGCCTCCCACTAGGAGCAACAGACCCACCCCTAGTACCAGCGCGCCCAGGTCAGTTGAGGCGGTTGCAAGCGGCATGACCCTACATCATCACCAGAAAGGGCAGGGGATCGCTAGGTCCTGCTGGCGAGATCAGCTCAATGCGCTTTTCGCCGGGGTAGGTGCTGGGATCGATCTCAAAGGTAACCGTCAGCGCCTCGGCACTAGCTTGCACCGGCTCTTGGGAGCGCCCCAAGGGATCCCCAAAGCTAACCCGGATCCCCTTGCCCGCCGGGCTGACCCGGATCTCGGTTACCTGATCCAGATGAGATCCCTCCAGGGTACAGACGATGATATCTCCCACAAAGGCCTCCCGCGGCCAACCACGCCGCACGATGGGTCTAGGCATAGTGTTGCTCCCACGGTCTACTTCACCCCAAAACGGCTTTGATGACACAGGGGTTCCGCCATCACCGGCTGCCACCCCTCCAGAGAAGAGGCGGTTTGGGGAAGAGGAACAGCAGGTGCTCGCAGCAACACCTGGCTGTCTGAACCTACACTAACCAAGCGGGGCATTTCTCCAAGGCTGTCAGCGACGGCAAACAGCACCCGTCCTCTTGCCTTGGGATCCCAGCCTAGCAGCTCCGCATAGGCCAAGGCCGGTGGCGGATCCCAGATTTGCACTGGCGGGATCTCGGTTGAGTCTGCCGGCAAAGGCCAGATCACCGCCCGATCCCAGCTTAAGTCTGTCTGGAGCCAGCCCGAGGACTCCTTCACTAGCAAAGTCTTCTCCTGCCAAGCCATGGGCAGGAGCACAGCAAAATCCAGCGGATCCTCAGGAGTACCCCCAGCTACCGAGGTTTGGTAGAGAACCTGCAGAGAGCGGCTACGGGTGTTTTCGGCAAACAACAGGCTGGTCAGCTGGCCTCCGGAGGGGGTGACAACCCAATTTAGCCGCGTGTACACCTGCCAGTGGGAATCCGGAGCCACGAGGGGCTGGCTGCGCAGCAGGCCCACCAGCGTACACTGCCGCTCCTGTGCCTTTTCCTGCAAGTCGTACACCCACTCCCACGGGATGGGTAAAGGCGAAGGGGAGGAGCTCTCTGGGGCAGCCGTCGCTATGACAGGGCTCCCCCCTGCCCAGCCGATCCAAACCGCCGCCAGGGCCCTCCCCAGTTGCCCCAGCCAGTTTCCCCTGAGCCGGCCCCCCATTTGCCCAACCCTCCGCCTTAGCTGCTGGCTAGGACTTCGCTGACAGCCGCACCTGGATCGACCGGCTGTGGGCGGGTAACCCCTCAGCTTGCGCCAGGGCTTGAATGGCGCCGGCCACCTCTTGCAGGGCTGCTGAGCCGTACTGGATTAGGCTGGAGTGTTTCAGGAAGGTTTCTACCCCCAGCGCCGAGGCGTAGCGGGCTGCCCCTGCCGTGGGCAAGGTGTGGCTGGGCCCAGCTAGGTAATCCCCCACCGCCTCTGGGGTGAAGTGTCCCAAGAAGATGGCCCCCGCATGGCGAATTGCGTCCAACAGGGCCCAGGGATCCGCCACCTGAAGCTCCAGGTGCTCCGGCGCAAACTGGTTGGACAAGTTGACCGCCGTGGCCAGATCGGGCACCACCCCAATCAGCCCGTAGTTGGCCACTGCCTTTTCCACCAGGAGGCGATGGGGATGCTCCTCGAGCTGCCTGACCACCGCCTGCTGCACCTGTTGGGCCAGCCGGAGGTCGGGAGTGAGCAGGATAGCCGCCGCTAGGGGATCATGCTCGGCTTGGGCCAGGAGATCGGCGGCAACGTAGAGGGGGTTGGCGCTCTCATCGGCAATGATCAACACCTCCGAGGGCCCGGCCAGGGAGTCGATGCCTACCGTGCCATACACCAGCTTTTTGGCCAGGGTTACGTAGATGTTGCCGGGGCCGGCGATCACGTCCACCTTGGGGATGGTCTCGGTTCCGTAGGCCAGCGCTGCAATGGCCTGGGCCCCGCCGACGCGATAGATGGTGTGGATGCCCACTTCTTGGGCAGCGACCAGAATGGCTGGGTTAATTCCCTTGCCCCCTAGGCCGTCCGATCCCGGCGGGGTCACCATGACAATTTCCGGCACCCCTGCCACCTTGGCAGGAATGGCGTTCATCAACACCGTACTGGGATAGGCGGCGCGACCCCCCGGAATGTAGAGGCCAGCGCGATCCACCGGGCGGTACTGCTTGCCCAAAACAATCTCGGGGCCAGGAAAGCTTACCCAACTGCTGGGCACCCGCTGCCGGTGGAAGGCTTCGATGCGCTGTTTGGCTAGGCGCAGGGCCGAGAGCAGTTGCGGCGATACCGCCTGGTAGGCCGCCTCCAGCTCCGCCCCCGAGACCCTTAGGTCGGCAACGCTCAGCTCCACCTGGTCAAACTCTGCCGTGTAGGCCAGCAGGGCCCGATCCCCTTGGCGGCGTACTGTCTGCAGGATCTCCCGCACAGTTGCCTCGCGATGCAGGTTTTGGTCTGCCTGGGTGCGCTCCGAGATCCGTCTGAGCTCGGCTTCGGCCTCGGTTAGCTGGGTAACAATTCTCAGCATGGCAACTCCTTTGCCTGGCGTACCGTAGGCAGAGAGCGAGAGAGCCGGCGGCAGAGGGGCTTTTCCTGCCCTGGCCTCCCGGGCTCCCAGAGAGGGATCCCGTCTGCGCCTAGGGCGCTCCACAGGGGCTATGGTCATAGCTTAGCCTGGATCTTCCGCTCCAAAGAACCCCGCTCCTGCTCCAGCCCTATTCAGAGAAATGAGGCATCTCCCATTAGCAGCCAGAACCTCCAAAGCTGGGAACTGTCCCAGGAAGTATTAATTTGTGTTAGGACTATATCACAGTGAGCTATGGCAAAGCTAAAACAGTTGTGGACAAGTCAGTCGCCTGCAGCGATTGCTAACCATGCCCACATCTACTCAGCTTCCCGAAGAGCAAGCCCTCCAGCCTTCGGTGGCCCAGGAGCCCTTCTTGGGGCTGCTGTGGGATCTGGCGCGGGCCTACCAAGCTTTTGAGAACTACGCCGCCGCTCACATCCGCCAGACGGGGCTAACTCCTCCCCAATTTGAGGTCTTGGTAACCCTCGGCAACACCCCTGGCCTGACGATGAACGTCCTGGCTGAGAAAACGCTAGTTACCAAAGGGACGCTGACCGGGATCGTGGATCGCCTGGAACAAAAGGGGCTGGTGCGCCGCGAGGTGCCGCCGGAAAACCGCCGCTGCTTCAGGATTGTGCTCACCGAAGCGGGGGAAAAACTGTTTGCGCAAGTCTTCCCAGCCCACGTGGCTTACCTAAGGGAGCGCTTTCAGAAGTTGGATCCGGAAGAGATAGCCCAGATCCAGGCCTGCCTAAAAAAGCTGCAGTCTATTTTCAATCTCCCTCAGGGGCAGACCGAGAGTTGTTGAGAAGGCCTTCTGCCTACCCTAAAACCCAGAGCACAAAGACGACACCTAGAGTAACGGCGGCAAAGAGGGTGTAGCTAATCCGGCGCAGCGGCTGCAGTTGCATAGCATGCAGCTCCTTGAGCCAACTCAACCCCAGGGACTCCACGAAGCGATCCAGCACCGCCTGCATGGGGTAGGCGTAAACGGATCCCTGCTCTTTGAAGTTCACCAGCACAACTAGCAGCGTGGCGTAGCCCCAGAGGAGACCCCAGAGCGCAGCACTCAACCCAATCAAGATGGGCTCAAGCATTGCAAGCATTACACTTCTTTATCTTTGTGGGGGTGTACCTGCTGCTTGTGTTAAGGGGACGGAGTTTTTTGGAGTGAGGGAATTGATCCCCCTTGAGGCTACCTTCCTCAGGCAGCAGCCTAGAGAGGAGCTCCCGACGGCTCCTAAGGGTCGGCTTTGCTAGCTCTCTTCTGCCCCTTTAAACTGGGAGTACCTGCTCAAAGCTACCCTGTGTCAATCCTCATGAGTTCTCGCTACCTGCTGCCCCCCGCTGAGTCCAAATCTGTCGGCACCGCCTATCTTCTCTGGGCATTGGGCATCTTCGGCATCTGTGGTGTCCATCGCCTTTACCTGGGCAAGATGGGCACAGGCATTCTCTGGCTTTTCACCTTTGGCCTGTTGGGAATTGGCCAGTTGATTGACCTGTTTTTGATCCCGGGCATGGTGGACAACTACAACCTTAAGCTAGCCGTCCTGCAGGGATCCCGGCCTTCCTCGCCTCCGGCAAAAACTGTCTCAGCACCCCCGCAGCCCCTCAAAGGTCAGGCTTTGATGCGGGAAATCCTACGGCTAGCCCAGCGTCGCCAGGGGATCCTCACCCTCTCGGAGATTGCCATCGAACTGCCTGCCGACTTTGACGAGATTGAAAAGGCGCTGCGAGAGCTGAGCCGACGGGGCATCGCCTCCCCCGAGAACAACCTAGCCACCGGCGCAGTGGAATATCACTTCCCTCACCTGTTGCGCTCCCCTGGCGAACCCCGCTCCCTTTGACCACGCCCTACTGGGATCCCAGGATGCCGCGCTGTTTGGCCAGCCGCATCGCCCGGCGAAAGGCTAGCAACCCCAGGCTAAAGTAGAAAATGCCGCTGGCCAGAGCTACAAGCAGCCGCAGGGGATCCAGACCTGCATCCCGTACCATTACGTCTCGCAGCAGGCCGGCCCCTGCCGTCATGGGCAGCATCTGCCCTAACCACTTCCGAGCTCCCGACCACTCCTCCGTGGGGGTAGCCAGGAGAAAGAGGAGGCCAAACTGGCTCAGGATCAGCAGTTGTTGAATGCGCTTCCAGATTAAGGCAGCGGATCCCAGTAAAAACGAGAAGCCATAGGCCCCCAGCACCACGCTCAAAAGCGGCAGCACCAAGCTGGGGGGAAAGCGCAGCCGGCTGCCCGTGAGCAACAAAATGATCCCCAAAATGACGACGACGATGGCAAGGCGCAACACCAAGCTGGCACAAGCCCGGGCTAAAAAAAGCGTGGCTGCGGAAAACGGCGAGAGCAACACCTGCTCTAGCGTCCCTGTTTGGGCTTCCACCTGCAGGTTGAGAGCAATGTCGTTCACCACAAAAATGACCAGCGTCCAGAGCACATAGCCAATCACCACCGCATCCAGCCGTTCGCCAAACTGGGAGGCTGGCCCTGCCACATACTGAGCGCCGGCAAAAAGGGCATAGAAGAAAAAGGTGGTGATGAGGATCCCGCCCAGGGCTTCTGCCGGATAGCGGATGTACTGGGTCCAGGTGCGCTTTAGCTCCGCCCAAAACAGGTACAGCAGTGGCCTCATCCCTGCTTCTTTTCCCTTTTCAGCAGCTTGAGAAAAATGTGGGTGAGATCGGCTTCCTCTCGCTTGACGCTGAGCAGGGGCAAGGGCTTGAGGATCTCTAGCACTTGATACAAAGCCTCCGAGAAGCCCCTAAACCGCAACTGATGAGAGCTGAGAATCTCCACCCCTTGCTGGGCTAGGCGTTCCGCCCGGCTGGGATCCAGCTCCTGTTCCAACTCAATCCGATAAGTACCGGCTGCGCTGGCAAACTGCCGGATCAACTCCTGCGTGGGGGCCTGGACGAGAATCGTTCCTCGCTCGATTACAGCCACTTGGTTCGAGAGCGCCTCAGCTACGTCCAGTTGGTGTGTGGTGAGGAGAATGGCCCGACCCGAAGCAGCAATTTGGCGGATGAGGGATTTCACCGCTTGCGCTGCCTCCACGTCCAACCCCAAGGTGGGCTCATCCAACAACAGCAGAGCTGGCTGGTGCAGGAGGGCAACGGCAATGGCCACCTTCTGCTGCATGCCGCGGGAAAGGGTTTGCACAGCAACCTCCCCTTTCTCCCCCAGGCCCAAGGTCTCCAACAGCTCTAGCCCCCGTTGCCGAGCAGTTTTAGGGGACAGCCCCCGCAGCACGCCAAAGTACTCCAAGTTTTGCAAGGGGGTCAGCCGCCAGTAGAGGTTGCGGTTGCCTTCCAGCACCGCCCCCACCTGGACCAGCGCTCCAGGCTCAGTGTGGGGATCCCGCCCTAGGATGCGCACGCTGCCGGCATCAGGCCGGATCAGACCAGCGATGATCTTGATGGTGGTGGTCTTGCCTGCCCCGTTGGGCCCCAGAAAAGCCAGGATCTCCCCTGCTGCTAGCGTTAGGGAGACATCCACCACCGCCTGCACTTGCTTGCCTCCCTGCCGGTAGGTCTTCTGGAGGTGATACACTTCGAGAACCTTCATGAGACAGGGTCTAGGGAGGCGTTGGGAGCCCGGCTTCCGTCTGGGTCAAGGCCAGGCTCATCTTGTCTAGCCACTGCAAAAGGTTTTCCAGTTGCTGCGCTGGCGCCAGCATTCCCAGCCCCCGCACCGTAACCTTGCCCGGCTGGTAAACCAAGCGAGACTGCACATGAGCTGGCAGGGCTTCCTTAAGACGGTTCCAGGCCGGCTCCTCCATGGAGGTTTCCAAAATAACATGCTCTTTGGCGGGCCTGATGCGGGAAAAGCCCAGGGTGCGGGCCAAAATCTTCAGCTCCATCACCCGCAGCAGTTCCTGGGCAGGCTTGGGCAGGGGGCCAAAGCGGTCTTGCCATTCCTGCGCTATTTGGGAAAGCTCCAGGCGCGATCCGGCAGCCGCCACTTGGCGATAAGCCTGCATTTTTTGCTCTTCGTTAGGGATATAGCTCTGGGGAATCATAGCCGTAACGTTGAGGTCGATCTGGGTGTCCTCCACCTGCGGGATCTTCTGGCCGCGAATTTCTTGGATGACCTCCTGCAGCATTTCTAGATAGAGATCAAGGCCCACCGCATTGACTTGTCCCGATTGCTCCGTTCCCAGCAAATTGCCAATGCCGCGAATTTCCATATCCCGCAGGGCCAACTGGTAGCCAGAGCCCAGTTGGGTAAATTCTTGAATGGCCTGTAGGCGTTTGCGGGCCTCCTCGGTGAGGATCCCATCCTCTCGGTAGAACAGCCAAGCATGGGCTTGGATCCCAGCCCGGCCCACCCGCCCTCGCAATTGGTAGAGCTGGGCCAACCCAAACTCCTGGGCATTTTCGATCAAAATGGTGTTGACACGAGGAATGTCCAAGCCGGATTCAATAATGGTGGTGCAGACCAGGATATCGATTTCGCCATTGTTAAAAGCCAGCATGGTCGCTTCCAGCTCCCCTTCCGGCATCTGCCCATGAGCAATGGCAATGCGAGCGCCGGGCACCCATTCCCGCAATTTGGCAGTGGTTTCTTCGATCCTTTCAATGCGGTTGACGACGTAAAAGACTTGCCCGCCGCGATCTAACTCCTGGCGGATGGCTGTGCGAATGACCTCAGGGTTGTAGGGAGAAAGGTGAGTTTTAATCGGGCGCCGCGACGGAGGCGGAGTTTGGATCAAGCTCATTTCCCTCAACCCTGACAGGGCCATATACAGCGTGCGGGGAATAGGGGTAGCCGTAAGGGTGAGCACATCCACCTGGGTTTTGAGGAGCTTAATCTTCTCTTTTTGGTTGACGCCAAAGCGATGCTCCTCGTCAATCACCAAGAGGCCCAAATCGCGAAATTGCACGTCTTTGCCCAAAAGTTGGTGGGTGCCTACAATTACGTCCAGCTCGCCGCTTTTAAGCCGGGCCAGGATCTCTTTTTTCTCCTCGGGAGTGCGGAAGCGGTTGAGCAACCCCACTTGAATGGGGTAGGGGGCAAAGCGCTCTTTGAGAGTGTGGTAGTGCTGCTGGGTGAGAATAGTGGTTGGCGCTAGAAGAGCTACCTGCTTGCCGGCGGTTACGGCCTTAAAGATGGCGCGGATGGCCACCTCCGTTTTGCCAAAGCCCACATCGCCACACAGCAGTCTATCCATGGGGCGAGGGGACTCCATATCCCGCTTGATCTCCTGGACAGCGCGAATTTGGTCCGGCGTCAGGGGGTAGGGAAAAGACTCCTCAAACTCCTGCTGCCAAGGGGAATCTGGGGGGAAGGCGTAGCCCTCCTGTTCAGCCCGTTTGGCGTAGAGCTGCAGGAGATCAAAGGCCACTTTTTTCAGACTCTTTTTGACTTTTTGTTTGGTCTTTTCCCAGGTGCTGCCGGACATTTTGTGCAGGGCAGGTGGCCCATCGCTGCTAGCCCGGTAGCGCGAGAGGGAGTTGACTTGGTCGGCAGCCACCCGCAGCAGGCCGTCGCTGTATTGAATAACGAGGTACTCCCGGGTTTCGCCGCCGATGGTGAGGCTTTCCAAGCGCAGGAACTGGCCAATGCCATGGGCCCTGTGAACGACAAAATCCCCCGGCTTGAGCAGGTTGGGATCCACCTGGCGAGAGCTGGCCTGGCGGCGCTTGCGCACATAGGTGGGAGTGGCGAGGCTGTGCTGGCCGAAAAACTCCCGGTCGGTGAGCACTACCCACCCCAGCGTGGGCAGCAGGAACCCCTCCAGCTCAGCCAAGCCGGAGTACTTCAGGGCCACTGGCGTGTAGGACTGAAGCTGGCGTTCAATGGCTGGAAAATCTTTGGGGTTGGGCACGTACTGGGCCGGGCAGTCGTGTTCTTGCAGCAAGGCCACCGTGCGGGAGGGCTGGGCGGAGAGGATCCACACCCGCAACTGCTGCTTGCGGTACTCGCGCAGGGTTTTGGCCAGGGATCCAAACTGGTGGGGAGCGGCAGGGACAGGCCGGCTTTTGAGGTCAAGGGCCGCTTCAACCTCGCCGGCAGGGGCAAAAGCCCGGGCCAACAGGCGGGGGAAGGGATCCCAGTCGGGAGCCGCAAGATCAAAGGGACGGTGGAAGGGCACTAGAGCCGGCTCAGCAGCTTGGGCCAACTGCCACTGCTCCTGGGCGTGGTCTAGCCACTGCCGGCTGTGGGCCTGGCACTGCTCTGGCTCGTCGATCAGGATCAAGGTATTGGGATCCAAATAGCTCAGCAGGCTGGCCGGCGGATCGTAAAGTAGGCCCAGAAAGCGGCGCAAGCCCTCTGGGGGAGGGGACGACTGCTCCAACTGCTGCCGCAGACCCTGGGAAAGCTGATCGGCTTTTTCCTGTAGAGCCGGCCAGAGGATAGGCCCGTAGCCAGTGGGAGTTAGCCAGACATAGGGGATCCCGTCTTGAGAGCGCTGGCTGACCGGGTCAAACTCCCGCAGCCGCTCCAGTTCATTGCCAAACCACTCCAGGCGCACCGGCCATTCGCAGGCCACCGGGAAAATATCGAGAATATCGCCCCTCTGGCTCCACTGCCCCTCGCTTTCCACCAGGCTTACCCGCTGATAACCTAGACGACTCAACTGCTGCCCCAACTGCTGCGGCGACAGCTCCGCGCCGGGCTCCAGCTTGAGGCAGAAAGACTGGAACACCTCTGGTGGGGGAAGGTGGGGTTGTATGGCCCGCTCCGTGGCCACAATGGCCATGCCCTTTCTGCCCTGGAGACAGTCGGCCAGCACCTGGAATTGTCCCCACACCAACTCTGGCTCCAGGTCAAACGGCTCATAGGGGGAAGCCTCGGAGGTGGGATAAAGCTGCACGCTCTCCCAGCCCATGCCCTCCAGTTGGGCTGTCCAGCGGCCCGCCTCTTCCAGCGTGGCGGTAACCACCAATAGGGATCTTCCTTCCTGCTGGGCCAAAGCCGAGGCGATCAACCCCTTGGCAATCCGCCCCCCTCCCTGCAAAGCAGCCCGTCGCTGGGATCTCAGCCGGGCGGCCAACTCTTGCACCAAGCCCGATTGGGCAAGAAAGTGCACCAGTGGGATAAACGACATCTTTCCACCGCAAACTGCAAACTCAAGCCGGGATCCCAATTCTGGCATTTGTAGCCGCTGGAAACCTCAACAAGCCCTTTCCGGAGTGGGAAAGTTAGTTGGCTACCAGCCTTGAGGCTGCCAGGCCGATGCTCCAGGGCTGAGATTTTTTGTATCCCATGTTACAGGAAAAAGCTGGCACTCCCAGGATTCTAAAGTTAACCTTTAGACTTGAACAGCCTGCGCGTTGTCTTGCCCAAGATGTAACCCTAGGAGCAGCAGAAAACAGCTCTCCTAAAGTTGTAAAGCTGTACTCATTACAACCCTCCAAGCTTAGGGACAATTATGTTTCTAGACACCGTCACCCTTTCTCGACTACAGTTTGCCCTCACGGCCATGTTTCATATGCTATGGCCGGTTTTAACAACAGGAATGTCCATCTATCTTGTTGTAATTGAGGGACTTTGGCTGAAAACTCGCAATCTAGATTACTATCGCCACGCTCGCTTCTGGTCAAAGATCTATGTGTTAAACTTTGGCCTTGGCGTGGCCTCAGGCTTGCCGATGGCCTTTCAGTTTGGCATGAACTGGGCCCCTTTTTCTGAGGCGGTGGGCGACTTCTTTGGAACCATCCTAGGATTTGAGGGCACGATGGCCTTTATGCTGGAGGCCAGCTTCCTGGGGATCATGCTGTTTGGCTGGGAGCGGGTGCCGCCAGTAATTCACTGGATCTCGACAATCTTAGTGGCCTTCGGTGCCAACCTCTCCACCTTTTGGATCCTGACGGCCAACTCCTGGCTGCAGACGCCGGCAGGGGGGGTATTTGTCGATGGGAAGTTCGTGGTACGTGACTACCTGCAGGCCATTTTCAATCCCTTCATGGTCAATAGCTTTCTGCACATGTTTTTTGCCACTTTGGAAACCTCTTTGTTTGTCATCGGTGGCATCAGCGCCTGGTACATTCTCAAGCGGCGGCACAGCGAGTTTTTTTCCCGCTCCTTCAAAGTGGCCCTAGTGATGGCGCTGGTGGTGGCCCCTCTGCAGGTGTTTATTGGCCACTTGAGCGCGGAGCAAGTGTATCGCTATCAACCGGCCAAGCTGGCGGCTATGGAGGCCCAGTGGGAGACGCTCCCCGCCGGCGAGAGGGCGGACTGGAGCCTGTTTGCCTTGCCCAATGAGCGTGAGGAGCGCAACGACTGGGAGGTGAAGATCCCCGGCGCGCTGGGCTACCTGCTCGAGTTCAAGCCCAGGCTGGATCGACCGGTGCAGGGCCTGAAAGCTTGGGATCCCCAAAATCGCCCTCACATGATTGGCCTCATCTACTACTCCTTTAGGACGATGGTGGCCATTGGCTTCTTTATGGCCGGGCTCGTGGGGGCTACCTTGATCCAGTGGTTGAGGGGCAAACTGTCGGCGGAGGCCCTTCCTCAGCAAAAGTGGCTGATGTGGGCTTGGGTCTTTGCCGGCCCCTTGGGCTACATTGCCGTCGAGGCTGGCTGGATTGTCCGCTGTGTTGGCCGGCAGCCCTGGATTGTGTACGGGCAACTGCGCACCGCAGAAGCGGCTTCCCCGCTGCCCCCCGGAGAGGTGCTGTTTTCCTTGGTCGGCCTAACTGCTTTGTACACCGTGTTTTTCGTGGCCGCTCTTTACTTCGGCAGCCGCATCATCCGCAAAGGGCCTAACCTGGAGCTGGCTGCCCCCGTTCCAGCAACCCAGCCGGTGATCGTGATCGAGCCTGCTCGCCACGAGCCGGATCGCCGTCCGGCGGAAGCTCGGTAGCGCCGCTGCCCAGGCGACATCGCAGTTGGAACTGTCTCGAACTGGCCTGGCTAGGAATACCTAAAGCGGAGGGAAGGACCATGGAATCTTTCGAGCCTTTGCAGCAGTTTCTGCCTCAAGTCTGGTTTTTTATCCTCGGTCTATTCCTCTTTCTCTATGTTCTGCTCGATGGATTTGACTTGGGGGTTGGCATCCTTTCCCTGACGGCTTCCAGCGAGACGCGCCGCAGCATTCTCATGACCAGCTTGGGCAATGTTTGGGATGCCAACGAGACGTGGCTGGTACTCATGGGGGGATCCCTATTTGGAGCCTTTCCCCTCGCCTACGCCACCATCCTCAATGCCCTCTACATTCCGCTGGTGATCATGGTGGTGGGCCTGATCTTGCGGGCTGTCTCTTTCGAGTTTCGGGAGAACGCCAACAACAAGCTGGTCTGGAACCTCGCCTTCGGGGTGGGCAGCTTTTTGGCAGCCTTGGGCCAGGGGTTTGCCTTGGGCAGCGTCTTCGAAGGGATCCGGGTGGACGAAGCCGGCCACTTTGCCGGCAGCCCCTGGGACTGGCTGACCTGGCGCACGGTGCTGGTGGCTCTTACCCTGATCCAGGGGTATGTTTTGATCGGCTCTGCTTACTTGATTGTGAAAACCACGGGGGAAATCCAGAAAACCTATTACAGGACAGCCACCATCGCCACGTGGACAACTTTGCTGGGGGCAGTGTTTATTACCATCAGCACCCCCATTATGTCGGAGCAGGCGCGCTCCCAGCTTTTCTCGCCGCCTCTTTTCTATATCTTTGCTGCAATCCCCCTTTTGGGGCTTTTGTTGGTGGCTCTGTTGCTGCGCAGCTTGCGCCGCCGAGAAGAAAATAGCCCTTTGGTTTACACCTTCCTCATTTTTGCCCTTTCTTTTATCGGCTTGGGGTTCATGATTTTCCCCAACATCATTCCTCCCAGCGTCACCATCTACGAGGCGGCAGCCTCTCCCAGTTCGCTGGTGTTTATGCTCACCTTTATTGGCTTTTTGATCCCGGTGATCTTGTCCTACAACATCTACAACTACGTGGTGTTCCGGGGCAAGATTGTAGTGCAAGAAACAGCGGCAGAAGAGGCCAAAGTTCCAGAGCCAGTTTAGGTTGGCCCAGAGTCGAAGGAATAACCCCGCCCATATGCCAGGCGGGGCAATTTTATTAGAGGCTCACCCAGCGAGGCTCTCACTCCCGCTTGAGCCACTGCCGGATCTGCTCGGCAGCCACGTCGCGACTTCCCAAGCCAAAAGCCAAAGCCACAGCCACGGCAATGGCGCCCAGCACCAGGCCAAAGGCCAGCACCACAATATCGGTGGCTACGCCCATCTGCTGCAAGGCCATGGCGCCAACCAGAACCAAAATGGCCACCCGCGCCGCCTGCGCCAGCACTCCTGAGGAGGGGTTGCCGAGACTCTTAACCATGGAATGGGCCCAATTCGCCAGGTAAAGACCGATCCCAAACACCAAAGCGCCGATGAGCACCCGCCCGGAAATGACCAACAGCCCCTCCACGATGTCGGTCAAAGCAGCAAACTGCAGCAGCTCCACGGCTGGCACTGCCCCGAGCAAGACCACGCCCACCCAGACCACCAAGCCAGCAATCTCAGAGGGAGTGCGCCGCTTCACCAAGGTTGAGGGATCCCCTTCGGCGGCGGGAGCTTCAGGAGCAGGGGCCGAGGGCAAACCAAGGCCGGCAGCCAAGCGGTCGAAACCGATTGCCTGCAGCAACTGGGTCACCAAGCCAGCCAAAAACTGCCCCAGCCAGTAGAACACGGCCAGGATGAGAGCAGATCCTGCAATCCGGGGGATGGCCCGCAACACCTGCTCCAGCATCGCCACCGCTGGATCGGAGATGGCCCGGATTTCCAGGGCCTTGAGGGCGGCAATCACTGCCGGGATCAACACCAAGACGTAGGCCACTGTGCCCACCGTTTGGGCCAGCTGGGGAATGCCAAAGCGTGCCCCCAAGCGGTTAGCTCCCGCTGCCACCAACAAATTGGAAACGATCCCACGCACGATGCGAGCTAGAAACCAGCCCACCACACCGATGATGAGCGCTCCCAAAATGCGGGGTACCATCGACAGGATTTGATCCAGCAGGTTTTGCACTGGCTGCAGCGGCCCCCGCAGGTTCAGCGTGTCCAGGATAAGCGGTAGAAAGAACAAGAAGATCAACCAGTAGAGGGCGTCGCCCAGAGCTTCATTCAAGAGAAAGGGGGCGACCTCAGCGCCTCCCTCCGGCTTGGCAGCAGTTCCTTCCGCAGCCGCCTCCGGTTGGAGGGGTTGAGCCAGCCGCTCATCCAAGTTAAAGCGCCGCAGCCCTTGGATAACTGCCAGCCGGGCAACGGTGGCCACCGCCCAGCCCACCCCTAGCAGCACCAGCGCCCCGCCCAGCCGCGGCAGATAGGCGAAAATCTCTCCCAAAAACTTGTTGAGCGGATCGGAGACAGCCTGAAGCTGGAGAGCATTCAGCACCGCTACCACCACAAAAGCCAGGATAATCCAGTAAACAGCAGCAGCCACCCAGCGCTCAGTTTGCGGCGGCCTCTCGCCGGGCCTTTGGCCCATAATCCAGGTGGCCAAGCGGTTACCAAGCTGCGTCCGTTTGAGCAGCCCCCGAACGCCGAAAGCCACCGCCGTGGCCACGATCCAACCCAGAACTAGAATGACAAGCGCCGCCAGTAGATTGGGCACGAAATCAATGACTCTAGCCCGAAGGTTGACAACAAAAGAGACGGCTTCATTGCGAAGGTCGTTTGCAGGGGTTTCCATGATTACCCTCACAGCATGAGATGTTCAAAAGAGTAGGTTAGCCTGAAGCCCTTCTTTGGGCAAGCTGGCTTGGGAGAAAGCCTCAAGCGTCAAGCAGAAACGCTGAGTCTTGCAACAAAGCTTTACATCCATTCCCAGGATGCCGATGGTTAACCAAAGCTCCAGGGCAAAAGTTCAAGGTTCAGGTGTATAGAGGAAAACTTTTGCTTTAGAACCCTTTGCTTCTCCTCACTTAAATTGGTTTTTTCCAATACACCAGCCCATCCTCTCCGTTGTAATAGCCCTTGCGGCGTCCCAGCAATTGAAACCCTGCCGATTCATAGAGGCGGATGGCGGCCTGGTTAGAAGCCCTCACCTCCAACGTGGCCCAGCGACAGCCTGCTGCCCTGGCTTGGCTCAACAGCTCCTCCAGGATCCTTCGACCCAAACCACGCCGCCGATGGGTAGGATCCACCGCCAACGAGATGATGTGGGCTTCTTCTTCGATGCGCCAGAGGATGCCAAAGCCCACCAGCGTCCCTGGCGAGGAAAGCAGGGATCCGCAAGCGCCTGCAGGTTCTGCCACAGCCCCAATCACCAGGCTGGTGGGTCGTTCCAGCTCGGCCCGGTAGCCCTGTTCTCCCCAGTGCCCGCCATAACAGCGGCGATCCAGCTCTAGCAACTGGGGCAGGGCGGCAATGTCAAGCACCTGCAGCCGGTAGCCCATGGAGCTTAGTCTCGCCCTTTGCAGAACTCAGCCAGCCACAACTGCCCAAAGAGCTGGAGCTTGCAGCCGATCCCTCTCAACACCGCGGAGCGCTCCTGGGGGTCAAGATACTGGGCTACCGCTGCATGGCCGCCTCAGGGCTTGGAGGGCTGGAGAAAAGGTGGGCGCTTGGCTCATGACTGCGGATACCAGAGGGATTCGAGGGTGTGGACAAGGGCCGCTGCCTGCTGCGGCGAAGGGGCAGTGGGCAGACAGACGGTAACATGGCCCAGCTTGCGCCCGGGGCGGGCGGGGGTCTTGTGGTACCAATGCACGGTGGCATTGGGGATCTCCGCCAGGCGCTGCCGCTTCTCGGCATAGTCGCTGGTGGAGTGCTCGTAGCCCAAGAGGTTGACCATCACCGCCCCCCCACACTTGAGGGAGGGATCCCCCAAGGGAAGGCCAAGGATGGCCCGCAGATGTTGCTCAAACTGCGAGGTGTAGCAGGCTTCCAGGGTGTAGTGGCCGGAGTTGTGAACCCGCGGCGAGATCTCGTTGATCCAGATCCCAGCCTTGGGATGAGGCGGCGGCACCCAGAACAACTCGATGCCGAACACCCCTACCGCTTCTAGCTTTTCCATCACCTTAACTGCCAAGTCCCGGATCTCGGCCTCGACCGTTGGGGGGATGCGGGCAGGCACGAGGACGTGGCGACAGATTTGGTTAACCTGAACAGTCTCCACTACGGGGTAGACCCGGATCTCCCCCGTCAGCCCCCGCGCCACCATCACCGCCAGCTCCCGCTCAAAGGGGATCCACTCTTCCACAAGCAGCGGGATCCCCCTGTACTCGGCAAGGGTCTGTTGCAAAGCCGCGCGGTCGGGCAAGATGCGGGTGCCCTTTCCGTCGTAGCCCTGCCGCCGCCGCTTGAGCACCAAGGGAAAGCTCAGGCTAGATAGATCTGCCGTCTCTGCCGGCCAAAAAGACGGCACCGGCAACCCCAGCTCTGCCAGAAACTGCCGCTGGCGCAACTTGTCTAGCAATGGCTCCAGGGTGCTAAGGCGAGGGCAAAAGCGGGATTCTTCCGGATCCAGCCTTTTTAGCTCCGGCAGCAGGATGAACTCGTTTTCAAAAGTTACCACCGGGCAGCGCTGCAATAGCTGGGCTGTAGCCTGGGTGTCGGTTACAGCGCCCCAAACTACCCCATCGGCCACCGCCACTGCCGGATCGGTGGGGGCAGCCGCCTGCACCATCAGCGGAATCCCCAGGGAGCGGGCCGCCAAAGCCAACATCTGCGCCAACTGCCCCCCGCCGATTACCCCTACGGGCTGCATCTGGGTTTGGGACTTCACTTCTATACTGAGAGGAGAAGCACCGTCTAGTCTACCGCCCTTGGCCCCTACCTCTAGGGCAAGGAAAAGCACTGTGGAGTCATCCAAGCTAAAAGAACTCATCGACCGGGCTTTGCAGGACAAGATCCTCACCCGCGCCGAGCAACAAGAAATCCTCCAGGCAGTTACCGCCGATTCCCAGGTCTCACCGGAAGAACACGAACTGCTGGACATGATTGTGGAGAGCCTCAACAGCGGCGAGATTCGCGCCGTGGATTGATTCCTTTTCTAGTCTTGCCCAAAAGTAAGTGGCAGCTTGGAAGCAAGCAGTTGTCAGCGCAGCTCCAAAGGGCTGGGATAGACTGGAGATCCCCTGGCTCTATCTAGCATGCTGCCGCCATGAGTTCTCGCTCCTCAGACTGGTTTACGCGGGCACGTCACTTCTTTTACGGCACAGCCACTGCCCTGGTGGAGCTCCTGGAGGATCCCCAGAAGCGCGCCGAAAGTTTCGGCCGTCTTTCTGGCGACTGGGCGGCGCTGGCTGCAGAGCTGGAGCAAAAAGGAGAGCAGATTGAGCAAGAGGCTGTTCGCTACCTTAAAAGCCTCCGCCATGAAGCCACCAAGGCTCCTGGCCCAGCCGTAGAGAGCCAAACACCGGCCCCCCAGAGCGGCTCCCCAACCGCCACCATCTCCAAAGAAGAAATGGGCGAACTGATGGAGCTGATCCACCAGATTGAGTCCTTGCGCCTGGAGCTAGAGCGGTTGCGCACGGAACCCTGCTCGGATGCTGGCCTTTCTGCTTGATCCCAACGCCCGTGCGGTTTGACGTTGTTACCCTTTTCCCAGAGTTTTTTGAATCGCCCTTGCGCATTGGCTTGGTGGGCAAAGCCCTACGGCAAGGGATTGCTGAGGTTCATCTCACCAACCCGCGCGACTTTGCCGCCGATAAGCACCGCCGGGTCGACGATGAGCCCTATGGGGGCGGGGTAGGCATGGTGCTCAAGCCAGAGCCCTTTTTTGCTGCTGTCGCCTCCCTGCCTTGCCTGGATCCCCGCGAGATCATCTTGCTCACGCCCCAGGGACAACCCCTAAACCAAGCCCTGCTGCGGGAGCTGGCCCAAAAGGCCCAGCTCATCCTGCTCTGCGGCCAGTACGAAGGTTTTGACGAGCGGATCTGCCAGTATCTAGCCACTCGCGAGGTGTCGCTGGGGGATTTTGTGTTAACAGGGGGGGAGATCCCGGCACTGGCCTTGATCTACGGCGTGATCCGTCTCTTGCCTGGCACGGTTGGTAAGGTAGACTCTCTGAAGAAGGAGAGCTTTGAGGAGGGTCTGCTCGACTATCCTCAGTACACCCGCCCAGCCGAGTTTCTGGGGTACAAGGTGCCGCAGGTGCTCCTTTCAGGTAACCACGAGGCCATTGCCCGATGGCGTCTGCAGCAGCAGTTGGTGCGCACCTGGCAACGACGGCCGGATCTGCTGGCCAAACGTCCCCTCACCCCCGAAGAACAACAGTTGTTGGCCGAAGGCCTGGCCGAGCAGCGCACTGAGGTGGAGAAACAAGATGCGCGTGAACTGTCTCAACTCCCTTCTCAACCTTGCTGACCATGGGGCTAGGATTCTGGGGCTGCTGCTGGTGGGGATCCTGACCAGTTCTGGGCTTGCTCTAGCCCAAACTGGAAGTGGCAACGAGGCCATTTATCGCGACGGCAGAACCCCGCTGTTCAACGGCTCCAGCCTTGATATGAGTGATCTCTTCCGGGCTGCTGAACTCCTCTCCCGGCAGAGAGCTATCTCCCGCTGGGACAGCCGGGCGGCCATCGATGCCGCAGTGGAGCAGTTTAACCAATCCCGCCGTCGCCCCTTGCTGTTTTCGCCGGGAGCAGGGAGATCCAAAACCCCTCTTACTCGCTAACTTAGCTCCCCTCCTCAACCTAACCTGTGTTAGGATCGCAAGGCTATTCTTGTGGGCGCTAAGCAATAGCGCCAGGTTTTCGGGATCCCCTAGGAGATACTGCCGTGGTTAAGAGTACCCCCTCCAGCAAAACCGATAGGGAGCAGCACCTGGATCCCGCTAGGCGGGGTCACTCCAAGGACAGTTCCACCGAGTCCAAGGGGATCTCGGGCTTCCTCCAAGAGACGCGGGCCGAACTGGCCAAAATTGCCTGGCCAAGCCGTCGACAATTGGTTAGCGAATCCATTGGCGTTTTGCTAATAGTGCTGGCCTTCGCCTCATTTATTTACCTGGTTGACCAGCTATTTGGCTGGGTAGCCACTCAACTGTTCTCGTAGCTTTAGGCAGGGGAGGGGAGAGGAGGTGAAGTATGAGCCCAGGGTTAGAGCAGCGGCGGAGACGCCGCAGAGACTACGTTGAGCCCCTAGAAGCTGCGGAAACAGAAACGACTGCGGAAGAAGGGGAAGGTCAAAGCCAGCGCAACTTGCGCTGGTACGCTGTCCAGGTGGCTGCTGGCTGCGAAAACAAAGTTAAAAGCACTCTCCTGCAGCGGGCAGCAGCCCTGGATGTGGCCGATCAAATCGTCGAAGTGGTGATCCCAAAGCGGGTGGGCTTCAAGCTGGATCGATCCGGCAAGCGCCAGGAGCAAGAGGAAAAGATTTTCCCCGGCTATGTGCTGGTGCGCATGGATCTCAACGACGACACGTGGCGGGTGGTGAAAACCACTCCCAATGTCATCAACTTCGTTGGCACGGAACAGAGACGGCCCTATGGTCGCGGTCGGGGGCATGTGACACCGCGGCCCCTCAGTCCCAGCGAAGTTCAGCGCATCTTCAGCACCGCTGAGGTGGAGGCGGTGCCCCTCAAGATTAACCTGGCCCCTGGGGATCGCATTGAGGTGCTGTCTGGCCCCTTCCAGGGGTTCTACGGCGAGGTGGTGGATGTCAGCCCAGAACGGGGCAAGCTCAAGGCTTTGATCTCAATTTTTGGGCGGGATACTCCAGTAGAATTAGAGCTTGGTCAAGTGCGAAAAGAGGTGTAACTGCGTCGCATGGCTAAGAAACTGGTGGCAGTAGTCAAGCTGGCCATCCAGGCGGGCAAAGCCACCCCCGCCCCCCCCATTGGCCCCGCCTTGGGTCAGCATGGGGTCAACATCATGGCCTTTTGCAAGGAGTACAATGCCAGAACGGCGGATCAGGCGGGCATGGTGGTGCCGGTCGAGATCTCCATCTACGACGATCGCAGCTTCACCTTTGTCCTTAAGACGCCGCCAGCCTCGGTGCTGATCAAGAAAGCCCTTGGCATTGAGTCAGGCTCCAGCGAGCCCCACAAAGTCAAGGTGGGATCCCTGACCCGCGCACAACTGCGCCAGATTGCCGAGCAGAAGCTGCCAGATTTGAATACCAACGATGTGGAGGCGGCGATGAGAATCATTGCCGGCACTGCCCGGAGCATGGGAGTAACGATAGTTGACTAGGGCTCCGCTAGCCCAGCTTGTTTGTCGTTTTGGGGGAGAGAAGTTCTCGCCAGAACCCCGAGGAGAAGTTATGGCTCGAAAACTGTCCAAACGCATGCAGGCTTTGCGGGAGAAGATCAAGCCCATCCCCTATCCCCCCGCTGAAGCCATTGCCCTCATGAAGGAGACAGCCACTGCTAAATTTGACGAGGCGGCTGAGGTTCACATTCGCCTCGGGATCGATCCCAAATATGCTGACCAGCAGCTGCGCTCTACGGTGGTTTTGCCACGCGGCACCGGGCAAGAAATTCGAGTAGCGGTAATTGCCCGCGGCGAAAAGGTGGTGGAAGCCCAGAATGCTGGGGCTGACCGAGTGGGGTTTGAGGATCTCATCGAGGAAATCAGCAAGGGCGTGATCGATTTCGACCTGCTGATTGCCACTCCCGATGTGATGCCCCAGGTGGCCAAGCTGGGGCGCCTGTTGGGGCCGCGCGGCCTGATGCCTTCTCCTAAGGGGGGAACGGTTACCATGGATCTGGCCCAGGCCATTAAGGAGTTCAAGGCTGGCAAGCTGGAGTACCGGGCGGACAAAACTGGCATTGTCCATTTAATCTTCGGCAAGTGTCAGTTTCCGGTTGAGGCGCTGCTGGAAAACCTAAAGGCGGTGCAGGAGTCGATTGACCGCAACCGTCCCCCTGGGGCAAAGGGCAAGTACTGGCGAACTATGCATATTTGTGCTACGATGGGTCCTTCTATTGAAGTTGACGTTAATGCCCTGCGGGAGTTAAAGTTGGTTGCCTAGGTCTGGCGTAATAAGGTAAGTTGACTAGGGCAAATTTTGGCCAGGGAGGGAGCCAAACGGGAAACCTTTCCACAGTTGAAATAGAGAGCCGAAGACAGCAGGCGCCAAGTGGCTTAATCTCCTGCCGAGGCTTGGGTAGAGTGGGAAAAATTCCCGAAGCTTATGCTTGCCCAAATGCGTCTCGGCGGAGGCTGGGGCGCATTCCTTTTGCAGTGGCAACCAAGTTACGGACAATCGAGGAGGTGAGCGCGTGGGCAAGCAATCCTTAGCAAAGAAAGCAGAGGTGGTCGATGAGGTTCGATCCCTGTTGCAAGCTAGCCAAATGGTGCTGGTCATCGACTACAAAGGTCTAACCGTTGCTGAGATGAACCAGCTGCGGGCGGAGCTGCGCAAAGCAGACGCCGTCTGTATGGTGGTTAAAAATACCCTGATGCGGCGGGCCGTTGCTGACCTTAAGGCTTGGGCAGGGATCCTGCCTTTCTTGTCCGGGCCAACGGCTTTTATCCTGATCCGGGGCAATATCGCGGCGGCCCTGAAGGCGTATCAAGACTTTGCCCGGCAAACCAAGAAGACTGAGTTTCGCGGTGCTGCCGCTGAGGGGCTGTCTCTGACCTTGGATCAGGCCAAGGCCATTGCTGACCTGCCGCCTAAGGAGGTGCTCCTGGCCCAAGTGGCAGGCAGCCTTAAGCTAGTAGCCACCCGACTGGCGGTTGGGCTCAATGCTGTGCCTAGCCAGGTGGCCCGCGGCATCCACGAGATCCCGGCCTCGCTGGCGCGGGCTGTGCGAGCCATTGCCGACAAGGAGGCGGCCTGAAGGCAGCCGCTTCGATGGGCCAACGGCTCAATTGCACCCTGCTACTTCTTGTTACCTAAGGAGACACAACCATGGCTTCAGAGCGTGTTCAAAGCATCCTGGAAGAGCTGAAGACCTTGACTTTGTTGGAAGCTGCCGAGCTGGTGAAAGCCATTGAAGAGACCTTTGGCGTCAGCGCAGCTGCACCGGTAGGCGGCATGGTCATGGCTGCTCCCGTGGCGGCAGCAGCGGCACCGGCACCAGCAGCGCCAGCTGAGCCGGTAGAGGAGCAAACGGCTTTTGATGTCATTCTCGAGGCTGTTCCTGCCGACAAGAAGATTGCCGTTCTTAAGGTGGTGCGCGAGCTAACCGGCTTAGGCCTAAAGGATGCCAAGGATCTCGTGGAAGCTGCCCCCAAAGCAGTTAAGGAAGGGGTCTCCAAGGAGGAGGCCAACGAGATCAAGAAAAAGCTGGAAGAGGCCGGCGCCACGGTTAAGATCAAGTAGTCGGAGGTGGGGAAGAGGCGTTTTTTTCCCTGCTCTCTGCCGAAGCTGCAAAAGAGGGGAGGGGCGGTTTGCCCCTCTTTTTTGCTGGTTTCTACCCCTCAAAACGGGTTGCCGGGGGGCTCGCGGGGGCTGCAACTTCGACCAGCGCTCATCGCCGGATGGGGAAAGAGCCCTCGTCAGGAGGTCGGAAACCATTACAATGGGTTACGGACGTTTGCCACCACCCCCCATGGACTTCGGAGTCGGATTTCTCTCCAACAATGTCATGCTGCCGATCCTGGATTTTTTCTACGGGATCGTGCACAGCTATGGTCTGGCCATCATCTTTCTGACATTGGTGATCCGCTTTGCCCTCTACCCCCTCAATGCCGGGTCTATCCGCAACATGCGGCGCATGAAAGTCATTAGCCCGGTGATGCAGCGGCGGATGCGAGAGATCCAGGAGAGGTACCGCGACGACCCGCAAAAGCTGCGCGAGGCCCAGGCCAAACTCTACAGCGAACTAGGGGTTAACCCGCTTGGGGGGTGCCTGCCGCTGCTTATTCAAATGCCAGTGCTGTTTGCGCTCTTTGCCACGCTGCGGGGATCCCCTTTTGCGGCGGTAACCTACGACGTCAACCTGCAGATCTTGCCAGCAGAGGTGGCGGCTGAGGTGGTACCCACTCCCTACGTCAGCTCCAGCAAGAACATCTTCGTCGCCGACTCAGTCCACAAGTCGGTGGTGCTGGTGGTGCCTAAGGGTACCAAGGTTGCCGTAGGGGAGCAGGTGCAGTGGATGCTGCAAGGGCCAGGGGGCAAACCCTTCGAGCAACTGGTAACAGAAGCGGGGGGAGACCCCAAGCTGTTGCAGCCAACTTTGAAGATCGTCAAGGGAGAGGAGCGGGTCCAGCTCCAGCCCGATGGCACCTTGCTGGCCCTGCAGCCGGGGGAGGTAGCGCTGCAGGTCTCGATTCCAGGCTTGGCCTCAGATACTGGCTTTCTGTTTATTGATAAGCTGGGCCGCGTTGGCGCTTTTGACCCCGATGGAACCGTCCACTGGGATATCATCGCCATGGTCGCCCTCTTTGGCCTTTCCATCTACCTCAACCAGGCCCTGACCAATACCGGCCAGGAGGATCCCAGCCAGAGCTCGATGGCCCGCATTACCCCGGTGCTGTTTTCGGCGATGTTTCTATTTTTCCCCTTGCCGGCTGGGGTTTTGCTCTATATCCTCGTCTCCAGCATTTTCCAGACGCTGCAGACCTTCTTGCTCTCGCGAGAGCCTTTGCCAGAGAGCCTGCAGCAGTTGGTGGAAGAGGAACGTCGCCGTGCTGCCCAGGTCAGTAAGGAGGTAGACCGAGCAGTAAAACCCAAAGCCGCTGGGGGAGCTCGGGAATCTTTGCCCTTTGAGCCCTAAGCAGTCCTCTGGCCGCTGGGTGGGTGGGCTTGCAGTTAACTGGTTGATAGTCTTTCAGCAGTTGGAAGCTGTTGGGATGAGCCACCCTGAGTCTTCTACAGGTTCCCCAAGGGGAGCCGCCGCTAAGAAATCCCACCCGCAGTTTGAAGAGACCGCTGCTCCTTTCCAAGCTAAGCTTTCTCCCGCCGAGCAGCGAGAACGGGCTAGAGAGTGGTTGCAGCAGGTGCTATCGGCCATGGGGATACCGGCAGCAGTGCGGGTAGTGGGCGAGGTGATTGAAATTGAGGCCAGTTCTCTCACGCCTGCGCAAAAGCAAGTCCTGCTTTCCAAAGTGCCCCCAGGGCCCGTCCCCAAGGAGACTAAAGTTGACGAAGAGCGTACCCCAGTAGTGCTGGATGCTTTGCAATATCTGGCCAACACCCTTCTCAACCTCAACCAGCCAGAAGACCAGCAACAACCCTATATCTTGGACCTAGACGGCTATCGGGAGCGCCGCTTGCAGGAGTTGAAGGCTTTGGTGGCTACGGCGGTGGAGAAAGTAAGAGCAAGTGGTCGGGAGTACGAGTTTCCCGAGCACCTTTCGGCTGCCGACCGGCGGCAAATCCACACGCTCCTCAAAGACCCTGCCTATGCTGACCTAGAAACCTTTAGCCGAGGTAAAGAGCCGGATCGCCGCTTGGTCATCCGCCGGGCCCCACGCCGGGGTAAGTGAGGGCGCAGCTAAGGGATCTCTCGAGGAAAATAGGGCTATGCTGAAGCCAATTCGTCTATCCGAGCTGCGGCAGCTGCCTGGCCCAACCCAGGAGGTACGGTTTCGGCAGTTTTTCGCTGGCTTTGAGAGCCTGACACCGGTGGAGGGATTCCTGCGGGTCAGCCACCGAGGACACTTTGTTGAGGTAAGGGCCCAGGCCCGCACCATCGTGACTCTCACTTGTCACCGCTGCTTGCAGCAGTTTAACCACCGGCTGGAGCTAGATGTTGAGGAGATCATTCTCATTCGCGAGCCCAACTCTGGCCCTCCACCCCTGGAGCTGGAACTGAAGGAGGAAGAGGATCTGCTGGAAAGCTTGCCCCCCAACGGTGAGCTGGATGTGGAGGACTTGATGCGCCAGTACCTGCATTTGGAGATGCCCACCCAGTTGCCCTGTCGCCCCGATTGCCTAGGTATTGTGGTGGAATCGGCTGCGCCGGCAGGGGATCCCCGCTGGGCGCCCCTGGCAGCTCTTCTCAAAGAGATCTCCTAGAAATACCGCTTCATTTGGATCCGGAAGCGGCCTTTTTTCGTCTCAACCACCTCTTCAATTTGCAGCCGACCCCGGCCGCGGATAGCAATCCAATCCTGAGGGCTAAGGAGGTAGCTGGCTTGGGTAACTGGCTTCCAGTTGACTCGTACTTCTCCCCGCTGGATCTCTTCCACCATTTTGCTGCGGGAGATGCCGAATCCGGCTGAAGCCACTGCGTCCAAGCGCAAAGAGGCTTCCACACTGGTAATGGACTTTACCCGCGGCGGCTGCACCTTTAATTGGTTGAGAGGGATGGAGCTAACCTTGACTGGCACACTGCGCACTTGCTTCAGGTTGAGGCTGAGATAGTCCACCAGTTCAGGTACCACGATAGCCTGCGCACCTGCTTCTCCAACTGCGAGAATGTCTCCTACCTTTTCGCCGGCAATTCCTGTTGCCAAAAGGGCTTCTAAAAAGTCGCCGTGAGTAGCTGGGTCGAAGAGAAAGTTCCCCTGAATTTCAATAGCCGCTAGCGGGATCCCTGCTGCCTCCACACCAAGCTCGGGGCGAGCCAGGGCCAAGCGCTGGCGCTCTGCCTGGGCATAGCCTCCCCAGGCCACCACCTGCAGTTCGGCTAGCTTGTTCAATCGGCTTTGGACGGCGGCAATCTCCGGCGGCGAGAGAAAATCGCTGTAGACCACCTGCCAAGTTTTCAGGGCCTGCTCTCCTAGGTCTAGGATGCGCGCCAAGGTTTCTCGATACTCCGCTCCTTTCAGTAGTTCGGCTCTGGGCAACATGGTGGGGCGCTTCAACCCTTGCGGTTCTGTTCCGCTTGCTACATGCTAAGCTGGATTAGGGTCCTGGCGGGCGTAGCCAAGTGGTTAAGGCAGAGGATTGTGGTTCCTCCACTCGTGGGTTCGAATCCCATCGTCCGCCCTCTCTACTCGCAGCTTAAGACCAGCGTGCCTACGGCGTCGATGCTGCCGGTCCAACCGGCTTCAATCACCACGGTAGCCTCCGGCATCTCCACAATCGCCGGCCCGCACAGTTGAAACCCCACCCCCATGTGCCGCCGATTGTAGACGGGCACCGGGCGCATCCGGCCCCCAAACCAGGCCTCTCGTTTCCCCTGGAGGGGATCCCCCGGCAAGGGTGGGGGGGCCTGCAGAGGGACACGAGGCAAGGCCTGCACCGCCCGTAGGCGCAACTGGATCACCTCCACCTCTTGGTCAGGATCCTGCCAGCCGTAGCGCTGGCGGTGGGCTTGGTGAAACCGCTGCTCGAGGAGGGAAACCGGATCCGATAACTGGGCTGGGATCTCCAGCTCGAAGGACTGGCCGCGGTAGCGCAGATCCAGACTCAAGGAGAGCTCCGGCTCTTGCAGGTCGGCTTGTGCCTGGCGGATGAGGGGCTCAGCCCACTGAGCCAGAAGGGATCCTCCCCCCTCCCCCTCTAGCTGCCGCAGCGGCTGCAGGACGGCCCGCCGGTAGTCCCGCCGCAGATCGGCCAAAGCCATGCCCAGCGCCGAGAGGACACCGGCAAAGGCCGGGATCAAGATGCGGCGGATCCCCAGCTCTTCTGCTAGAGCACAGGCATGCATGGGCCCAGCTCCGCCAAAGGCCAGCAGGGCAAAATGGGCGGGATCCAAGCCTCGCTCCACGCTGATGACCCGCAAAGCCCGTGCCATGGCCACATTGGCTAGGGTGCGAATGCCAACGGCCGTCTCCTCCAAACTCAAGCCCAAGGGCTCCGCGAGCGTTCTGAGGGCCTGGCCAGCCAAGTCTCGCCGTAGGCAAACGGCATCCCCCAGCCAGCCCCCATCCGGCAGGTAGCCCAGCCAGAGGTTGGCATCGGTTACCGTGGGAGCCGTTCCCCCCCGACCGTAGCAGGCCGGCCCAGGGTTGGAGCCGGCACTTTCCGGCCCCACCTGCAGCCCGCCCCCGGGTAGCAGGGAGGCCAGGGATCCGCCCCCAGCACTGACCGTGTGGATGTCGATCTGGGGCTGCTGCACCGGCAGGCCGCACACTACCGCTGACGGGGTAACCTGGGGGATGCCGTCTTGAATGAGGGCCACATCGGTGCTGGTCCCTCCCATGTCCAGGCTAAGCAAATGGGAGTAGCCACTCAGCTGGCCCAGGTAGGCCGCTCCGTAAACGCCGCCCGCCGGCCCCGAAAGCAGCGCCACCGAGGCGTGGGCTGCTGCCTGGGCAAGGGAAGTGACGCCGCCGGAGGATTGCATGATCAGGGGTTCGGGGATCCCTCGCTGCCGGCACCCCTGGGCCAAGCGGTGGAGGTAGCCCGCCAGCGCTGGGCTGAGGTAGGCATCAATGGCTGTGGTGCTGAAGCGCTCGTATTCCCGAAACTCTGGCGCCACCTCGCAGGAGAGGGAAACATGCAAGCTGGGAAAGGCCTGTCGCAAAGCCGCCCCCAAGCGCTGCTCATGCTCTGGGTAGAGGAAAGAAAACAAAAACCCCACTCCCACGGCGCGGATCCCATCCCGCTGTACCCGCTCCCCCACTTCCCGGACTACGCGCTGGATCTCCTCCTCAGTTAGCGGCTCGACCACGCCACTGGCGCTGCAGCGCTCCTTCACCTCCAGGCAGTGGTGGCGGGGCACCACCGGCTCCGGCTTGGGCTGAGTGAGGTCGTAAAGGGAAGGACGGTTTTGGCGGCCAATGGCCAGCACATCCCGAAAGCCCGCCGTGGTCAAAAAGAGAGTGGGGGATCCCTTGCGCTCCAGGAGAGCGTTGGTGGCCACGGTCATGCCGTGGCAGAACACGTCCACCTCAACTGGGCCCAGCTTGTCCAAGGCAGCGAAGACCCCCTCTTCCGGGCTAGGGGTGGAGAGGACCTTGGCCGTCCGGATCTGACCCTCCTGCAGCAGCACTAGATCAGTAAAAGTGCCTCCCACATCGATCCCCAGGCGGGTCGGGATCCCTCGTTGGCTGCCGACAGTGGACATGACTCGTGGGCGCAGGCTAACCCCTCCCTAGCTCTTTGACTCGGCTTCCAGGGGCTGTTCCTCCTTCTGCACAAGCTGACGGAAAGCCGGCTCGTCCAAGCGGTAGTCCCGCTGCTCGATGAGATCCCGGTCAGTAGAGTAGATGGTGTCCGCTTCCTGCACCACCTCCTGGCGGCGGAAGCGGCGGGCAAAGTCAAGCTTGCGCCGCAGCACCTCCGAGGGACGCTGCAGTTGCTCTTGCCAAAACCGCCGAATGCGATTGCGGCGCTCCACTCCCTGGTTGCGGAATTGCAAGGTCAACCAACGCACCGTGGGCACGGCCAAAAACAGCGTGCCGTAGAGGAAGAGGAATCCAATCAGCGGGTAGATAAACGCCAAAAAGGCATTGCTCCTAGCGGCAGCGGCCACCTCCTCCCGCGCCCCATAGAGAATGGCCGCCAAGAAGAAATTGAGCACACCCAAGCCGGCGGCTAGGGCCAGCTGCCCAGGGGTGGCGCGGCTAAACACCCAAGGTTTTTCTTGCAACACCTCGGGAAACCGCTGCCGTGGGCCTTCGGCGGCCGTTACCTGCAGCTCTGGAAAGCGATAGACGATATCTCCCTCCTCGCTTACCTCCGGCTGGCCGTCAAACTTGAGCAAAATGGGCAGCATGTAGTCTTCGTACTCCAGGGCGGGGGATCCCGGCTCCACATCCAGGTAGGGCAACACCTGCTCGGCGGCAATGACTCCCCCATTGGCACGGATGAGCTGGCCGATGAGGGCATAGCGTTCTTCTTCCAGGTTGGCATTGGGATCCCCGTCGCCAAACAGGAAGCTGTAGACCGCCTCGAGAAAGTTCATCTCCGCCTTTTCCTGTCGGGGTTGCGCCTGACCGGAATAGCTCTCGTAGGGACCCCAGAAGGGGTTGCCTACCCACAGGTCGGGAACGTAGAAGAGCCCCACCCCTCCCGAGCGGCTGCGGCTATCCTCCTCACGGCTGCTCCTACTGCTCTGCAGAGCCATCAGGGCCAGAGTAATGAGGACAATTGACACTACCAGCAGGATGCCAAAGGAAATGCGCAGGCCGTAGAGAAACCCTCCCCAAAGCCGGCGCCGCAGGGCTGCCAGCCGGTCCTGTTGCTCCTTGCGCTGGAGAATGCTGCGAAAGTCGGGCGGGAAAACGTAGGCGATCTCTCCCTGCCGCGAAACCTGAAGATGCCCCCCTGCCTTTTGGGCCAACTGCAGCAACTCTTGCTTGGCCTCCTCTAAGGCCAGGCCTGTGGCGGAGGCGATGTCTCCCAGCGTAACCCGCAGGCCTAACCGCTCTACTGCCTCCATAACCAAAGTCTGTGCTGCCACCGTCAACCCCCGCTTCTGCCTGCTGTTAACCCGCCAGCTCCCTGTTTCCAGTATCTCTCCTGTGCTGGGCATCGGCGAGAGGATTCCCTCTTGGCAGCCGCTGAGCTAGGGCAGCCAGGCCAGGGTTGCCAGCAAGGCCGAGAGGATTCCAATCAACACCCAATTCAGCCGTTGGGTATTCACCAAGGGAGCGGCCTGGGAAGGGAGGGGAGCGGGGGACGTGGGCCGAGATCCCCGCGGGCGAGGGCGTTCATCGACTAGAAGTCGGCTTTTGGGCTTGGCCTCTTCCAGGTGGCTGAGATCGGGGATTTGGATCGACCACTCCGCTGGGCGGCGTAGACGGGGAGCCTGCCAGATGCTCAACACATAGCGCGCCTGTTGGGCAAGCTCGGGATCTGGACTATATAGCAAGCTCTGCACTAGGCGGACGGCCTCCTCGGTTTCTCCAAGCGCCTCCTGGGCTAGGGCTTGCCAGAGCCGCAGCTGGCCTGCCTGGGGATAGCGACCTTGGGCCTGTTTGGCCTCCTCCAAAGCTTGCCGGTATTGTCCCCGCTCAAAGCTGGCTTGAATTCGGGCCAGGTATTGGGGCAAGGGCAAGTCTGGGGCCGGGATCGACTCGGAGTCCACGCAGCCTCCCTAGGTCAGCTTTTGTTCCACCCCAAACCCCACCAGGAGTACCTCCTGCAGCGGCTGGCCTTGAGGTGGGCGCCGGTAGTTGAGGATCTGCCGCAGGCGCAGGCGGGGGTTGAGCAGGGTGATGGTATCTACGGAAACAACGTGGGTGTAGGTGGTGGTCATCACCAGTTGCAGGGATCCCGGATCAAAGCGGAAGTCGGCCACCATGGGCCGCTCTTCCTCATAGGCGCGATCGCGCAGGTAGTCGCCTTCCAGCCCGCGGGGGCCCTCTCGCCGGGGCACAAACAACATGTTTAGCTCTTGCCCGACCTCCTCCCCCTTTTCGGAGACAGTCTCAAAGGCAAGGTGAAAGCCCAGGAAGCCGTCGACGCCGTGGTTGGGGTAGTTGTTGTCGGCCAGGACCTTCTCCTTGAGCTCAGGGGTGAGGGTGCGAATGGTGAACTCGGTGCGCGAGCGCTCCACCTCCCCTCGATCCAGGTAGTGATAGGTGCGCTCGGTGTGCCAGGCGCCAATACAGCAGTTAAAGAAGTGGTGAAACTGTTGGAGGGCGTTCATGCCAAAGGGCTCGAGAGCAGGGCTGAGTTGACACCAAGCCCGATCCTAAACCGAATCGAAGACAAACAGGCACCCCAATCCCTGCAGCAGATGCCTCAGGTGGGGATCCCCTGGGCCACGGACAAAGTCGCCCCCAGCAGTTCCAAAGCCCGCTGCAACTGGCGATCCTCAGGGCCGCCCAGGGTTTCTGCCGTTAGGGGAACGGGGCCCTCGCCCACCACCACATCGGGCTGGATCCCTTGGCGGTGAATGTCGCGGCCGTTGGGGGTGAGGTATTTGGCAGTCGTCACGGCCAGCCCTGAGCCATCTGCCAGCTCCATCAGGGATTGGATCAGCCCCTTGCCGAAGGTGCGCGTTCCCACCAGTTGCGCCCGCCCGCTGTCCTGCAATGCCCCCGCCAAGACTTCGCTAGCGCTGGCACTGCCTTGATTGACCAAAACCACTAGCGGCGCCTGGGTGAGAATTTCGCCAGTGGCAGGAATGCCTTCTAGAATGCCGTGGCGATCCTTCACCAGCACGATGTTGCCTTTGGGGATCCAAAAGCGGGCAATCTCAATGGCCGCCTGCAGCAGTCCTCCGGGGTTGTTGCGCAGATCCAGGAGGTAGCCCCGCACCCCTCGGGCTTCTGCCGCCTGGATAGCCTGGCGCACTTGAGTGGCTGCATTGCCGTTGAACTGGCTGAGGCGGATGTAGGCCACCAATCCCTGGGGCAGCTCAAAGAAAGCCGTGCGCACCGGGTTAATGAGGATTGACTGCCGCACCAGCTCCACCTCCCAGATGCGCCCCTGCCGCCTTAGCCGCAGGCTAACGGTTGTACCGCTAGGGCCGCGCATGCGCTCTGCCACCTCGTCCAAGCTCAGCCCCGCCACTGGCACCTGATCCACTGCCAAGATCTCGTCCTGGGGCTGGATCCCGGCCCGCTCGGCAGGGGTGCCCTCCATGGGAGCAATAACCCGCACTGCCCCCTGCTCGTCGATGGCAATCTGCAGGCCAACACCGCTCAGCTCGCCGGCAGTAGAGGTCTGCAGACTGAGGTAGTGCTCCCGATCCAAAAAGCGGGTGTAGGGATCCCCCAGGGTGGCCAACATCTCTTCAATGGCCCGATAGGTTTCCTGACGATTCTTCAAGGGCCGCGCCAGAAAACGCTGCCGCACCTGCCACCAGTTTTGTCCGTTAAACCCCGGATCCACGTAGGCCCGATCCACATAGGCCCAAGCCTGGGCCAGCAGTTGCTGCTCTTCTCCCCAGCGGCTGGCCTGAGCTTGGTAGGCATCAGTGCCTAAACTTGCCCAGAGCAGGCACCCCAGCAGCAGAATGCGGAGAACCCAGCGGATCCCCCACTCTTTCTTCTTTGGCTTTGGCGCAACCATAGACGGCAAGACGCTAAGAAAAGTTAAGGAATATGAACAAGACGCAATATCGAAACCTGTTTTGCCAGCGAGAATGCGGATTCCTGCCCCCGAGCTGAGCCTAACTTAAGGAAGTCGTTAACAAATTGTGTTACAGTGCTGGTTGAGGTGGGGCTGTCCTCCACCGTGGAGTGACTTTCTCCCGCCGGGGAGATACCGAGAAATTGGAAAGAAAGGTACCATGGGCAAAGTTTACGATTGGCTAGACGAGCGGCTAGAGATTACGCCCTTCGTCGACGACGCAACCGGAAAATTCATCCCGCCGCACGTTAACATCTTCTATTGCCTTGGCGGCATCACGCTGGTGTGCTTTCTCATTCAGTTTGCCACCGGCTTTGCCATGACGTTCTACTACCGTCCGACGGTGGCCGAGGCCTTTGAGTCGGTCAACTACATCATGACCCAGGTCAACTTCGGCTGGCTGCTGCGCTCCATCCACCGCTGGAGCGCCTCCATGATGGTGTTGATGATGATTCTGCACACCTTCCGGGTTTACCTGACCGGTGGGTTCAAAAAGCCCCGCGAGCTGACCTGGGTAACTGGCGTGATCTTGGCGGTGCTGACGGTTTCTTTCGGGGTTACGGGCTACTCTCTGCCCTGGGATCAGGTGGGCTACTGGGCAGTCAAGATCGTCTCGGGAGTGCCCAGCGCTATCCCAGTGGTGGGTGATGCCCTGGTTCAGCTTATCCGCGGTGGCGAGGCTGTTGGCCAAGCTACCCTCACTCGTTTCTACAGCTTGCACACCTTTGTCCTGCCTTGGCTGACGGCGGTCTTCATGACCATGCACTTTTTGATGATCCGCCGCCAGGGCATTTCTGGACCCTTGTGAGCCAGGGCTGGTTGGATCCCCTACTTTCCCTTGCTCAACCCTTTTGCCCCAGATAAGGAGAACTGCTATGCCTCTCTCGAAGCAAGCGCTGGCAACTGAGGTTATTACACGCAAAGTTGACCTGGACAACCCCAAAGTTTTGGCCAAGCTGAAGAAGAACATGGGCCACATGACCTACGGGGAGCCCGCTTGGCCCAACGACTTGCTCTTTATGTTCCCGGTGGTCATCCTGGGCACCATTGGGGTGATTGTCGGCCTGGCGGTTATGGATCCCGCGGGTGTAGGCGAGCCGGCAGATCCCTTTGCCACGCCCCTGGAAATTCTTCCCGAGTGGTACCTCTACCCTGTGTTCCACATTTTGCGCGTTGTTCCCAGTAAGCTGCTGGGCATTGCCCTGATGTTGGCTATTCCCGTGGGCCTCTTGTTTGTGCCTTTCATTGAAAACGTCAACAAGTTCCAGAACCCGCTGCGCCGTCCAGTGGCAACGACGGTGTTTTTGATTGGCACTTTGGTAACCCTGTATCTAGGCATTGGCGCCACTCTGCCGCTGGACAAGTGGGTTACCCTGGGCCTGTTCTAGAGAGCCGAATATTGATAACTCTAGGTGCAGCAGGCTGATGGCCAAGCTGCACTTTTTTTAGGGGAACTTTCCCGGGGGACTTTTCGGCAGACCTTGGGCAAGGGGATGGTAATATCGCTACGCACTCCTCTTGCGGGGATCGCCCATGAGCGTTTCTTCTTCTGCTGCTCAAACCTATCGGATTACTGCCCTAGCCGGCGACGGAATCGGCCCTGAGATTATGCAGGTGGGTCGGGCAGTTTTGGACGCCGTTGCCGCTCAGATGGGGTTTTCCCTCCAGTGGCAGGAGGGCCTAATTGGCGGAGCAGCCTACGAGGCCACGGGGGATCCCTTGCCCCCGGAGACCTTGAAAATGGCCCAAGAAAGCGATGCCGTTTACTTGGCAGCAGTTGGCGACTTTAAGTACGACACCCTGCCGCGCCAGAAGCGACCGGAGCAGGCTTTGCTGGGCTTGCGGGCCGGCTTGGGGCTATTTGCCAACTTGCGCCCCGTGAAGATCTTCCCCCAACTGGTGCAGGCCTCTTCCCTAAAGCCGGAGGTAGTTGCTGGGATCGACCTGGTGGTGGTACGCGAGCTCACCGGCGGCATCTACTTTGGTCAGCCCCGCGGGATCTTTGTCGATGCCCAGGGATCCCGCCGCGGCGTCAACACCATGGCCTACAGCGAGGCCGAGGTGGATCGTATTGCCCGCGTAGCTTTTGAACTGGCCCGCAAGCGACGGCGCAAGCTTTGCTCGGTGGATAAGGCCAATGTGCTGGAGGTGTCGCAACTGTGGCGGGAGCGGGTTACCGCCATTGCCGCCGAATACCCTGACGTAGAGCTTTCCCACCTCTATGTCGACAACGCGGCCATGCAGTTGGTGCGCTGGCCAAAGCAGTTTGACGTCATCCTAACAGAAAACCTCTTTGGGGATATCCTCTCCGACGAGGCGGCCATGCTAACTGGCTCCATTGGCATGTTGCCTTCTGCCTCTCTGGGAGCTACCGGCCCAGGCCTCTATGAGCCAGTCCATGGCTCAGCTCCGGATATTGCCGGCCAAGACAAGGCCAACCCCATTGCCCAGGTGCTTTCTGGGGCAATGCTACTGCGCTACTCCTTGGATCAGCCCCAAGCTGCTGACCGCATCGAACAGGCCGTCGAGGCGGTTTTGGCTCAGGGCTACCGCACCGCCGACATCTACTCGGAGGGGATGACCCTGGTCGGCTGCCGGGAAATGGGGGAAAAGATCCTGGCTGCCCTGGCTCAGCTGCCCGCCTCCTAGCAGGTGTCTCTCAGCCGTTGAGAGCTGGCCCCCTAGGTAAAGCGATGGCTAAGCTGGATGGGGTCGTGGACAGTGATCTTCTTCTTGTGGATAGAAATGTAGTTTTTCTTGCGCAACTCTCCCAAGAGACGGGTAATGGTGACGCGGGTTGATCCGATGGCTTCGGCAATAGCCTGGTGAGACAGCTTGAGGTCGATGGTTACGCCATTGGGGCCAGGCACCCCGAAGTCGCGGCAGAGGATCAACAAAAAGCTAACTAGGCGGGAGGCCATGTCGCGGTGGGCCAGGGTTTCAATCATCATCTCTGTCTGCAGGATACGGGAAGCCAAGCTCTTAAGCAGCAACATGGCCAGCTCAGCGTTCTCCCGTACAGACTTTTCCACCTGTTCGATGGGCAGAGAAAGCAGCTCGACGCGAGTAAAAGCTACGGCGTGATAGAAGCGGTCGGAGCGCTGCCCGGTAATGAAGGAGAGCACACCAAAAATACTGTTCTCCCGCAGGAGGGCAACGGTAATTTCTTCCCCCCTTTCGTACACCCGCGAGAGCTTAACCGCCCCTTTGACCAAAAAGTAAACCCGCTCCGCCGGATCGCCGGGGAGAAAAATGGTCTTGCCGCGTTC
Source organism: Synechococcus sp. O70.1 (assembly GCF_047462215.1). Lineage (NCBI taxonomy): Bacteria > Bacillati > Cyanobacteriota > Cyanophyceae > Synechococcales > Synechococcaceae > Synechococcus > Synechococcus sp. O70.1. The sequence continues at coordinate 122,093 of NZ_JANSIT010000006.1, forward strand.
ATAAGTCTCGATAACCGGAGGATGGCGAGATCCTCCTAACTGCTTAAAAGCTGCAATGAGAGATTTTTCTGCGACGGCCACCACGAGATTCGTCAACCTTTCAAGGTCAGTTTATCTCTAGGATCAACCCCAGAGGTTAGCTTGGGGCACCTGGATCGAGCTGCCCACGACTCGAAGACTACCCTAAACTTAAGAGACTCTGCCTGGATATCTTTGTAGCCAGAGCTACGTTCCTTTGTTGCGACAAGGGAAGGTTGTATGGGGATCCCGCCGGCTGAGGTTGCTACTCCTTCTCGCCCTGGCCGTCAGCACTTTACGGTGCGGATGCCAGAGCCAGCCAGTCACCTCTTGGAGGTGGAGCTGCAGATTCGCGAAGTGGAACCAGAGGTGCCCCTGCGGCTGCGGCTGCCAGTGTGGACGCCGGGATCCTACCTAGTGCGGGAGCATGCCCGCCATGTACAGGAGTTTCAGGCCCTGAGCGAGCAAGGGAGCCCTTTGGCCTGGCGAAAGGTTGATAAAAACACCTGGGAGGTAGACCCACCTGGGTGTTCGGCGGTTACAGTCCGCTATCGGGTCTATGCCTATGAGCTGACGGTGCGCACCAACCATCTGGATCTCACCCACGCCTATTTCAATGGGGCGGCGCTCTTTCTCTACGTGCCTGGCCGCGAGCGGGAGCCCTATACGCTGACCGTGATCCCTCCCCACCCCGACTGGCGCATTGCCACCAGCCTGCGGCCCCTGGCCTCTCCTTCCCCAGGGGATCCTAGCGCTGGCCAGTCTTTCTTTGCTGAAGACTACGACGAGCTGGCAGACAGCCCAGTGGAAGTGGGCTTGCACCAGTTGCGCTCGTTTGCAGTGGAAGGGATCCCGCACTACTTCGTAGTCTGGGGAGCGGGCACCCTGAATTTGGATCAAGCAGTGGCCGATGCCGAGAAAATTGTCCGAACCACGGCAGCGTTTTTTGGCGGGCTGCCCTACGACCGCTACTGGTTTATTGTGCATTTGTCGGCCGGGGGATTTGGTGGCCTAGAACACAAGTACAGTGCCACCCTCAACTATTCTGGACTAGAGCTGCATCAGCCTCAGTCCTACCGCCGCTTTTTGGCGCTGCTGGCCCATGAGCTTTTCCATGCTTGGAACGTCAAGCGGCTGCGCCCTCTAGCTTTGGAGAAAATTGACTACAACCAAGAAAACTATGTGGACTGCCTCTGGTTCTGCGAAGGGGCAACCAGCTACTACGAAAATGTTATCTTGCTACGAGCAGGGATCCTCAGTGCCAAAGAGTTTCTGCAGATCCTATCTGAGCAAATCAGCCGGCTACAGCGCACGCCAGGTCGAGTCGTACAATCGCTGCAGGAGGCCAGTTTCGATGCTTGGATCAAGCTCTACCGCCCCCACGAAAATAGCCTCAACAGCCAGGTTTCCTATTACCTCAAGGGCGCTTTAGTCTGCTGGCTGCTAGATCTGCACATTCGCCACCTTTCAGGGGGGCGGGGATCCCTGGACACGGCCATGCAGGATTTGTGGCAGCGCTTTGGCCGGTTTGAGAAAGGCTATACTTACCAGGACTTGCGGGAGGCCTTTGAGCGAGCAGCCGGTGTTGACCTTGGGCGCTTTTTTGCCGCCTACGTGGAAGGCACGGAAGAACTGGACTACAACGCCTACCTCCATCCGTTTGGCCTCACCCTCAAGGCCCACTTTAGCCGCCCCAACCCTCCTCCCTACCTGGGCTTGAACTTCAACGGCGAGGGCAACCGCATCAGCGCCGTCGAGATGGGCTCCCCGGCTCAAAAAGCAGGCATCTGGGCTGGCGACGAGCTGGTGGCTTTGGATGGCTTTCGGGTAAGCGCCGCCACCTTGCCAGAGCGCCTGGCAGCCTATCAGCCCCACCAAACCATCTGTCTTAGCATCTTCCAAGGCAATCAGTTAAAGCACTTTTGGATCCCCTTGGATCCACCCCGCCCGGATGTGTACACCCTCGAGGCCTTGCCTGAGCTCACTCCCGCCCAGAAAGCGCTCCAACAAAGCTGGTTGGGATCCCTTCTGGCTCAAGAGTAAGCAGGAGGTAGCAATGCTTTAAAACCTTCCTAGCTGTTCACAACTCCTGAGTTAGGTTAAAGAAAATAGGATCAAGGGAAGATGACTCTGCTTTTAGGTCTTCTAATTGGATTGGCTATTGGTTTCTGCCTGGGCGTTTATACCTGTAGGCTCACTCAAAGAGCTAATAGTCAGTTACTGGATGAGATTCTAAGAAAGTTACAAGCTGATCTTGAGGGCTTCAAACTTCATATCTCAGAAAGTCTGTCCGAAAGTTACCAAAACTTCCTTCAGCATTTAGCTGGGTACAGAAGTCAGCTAGTTAAGAACATAAGTAACCAGCAGAATATCCTGAGCAGGCTATTAGAAAGTACAGAAAAAATTTCCCAGAATCTAAGCTCAAGTTCTAGCCTTCAAAAGACGAAGGAAACTAACGAGGGAACTGCTGGCGCGCGACTCAAGAGTTTGCCGCCAGGGACGATTAGCCAGTTTGCCGCCAGGGACGATTAGCCTTGAACAGGTGAAAATAGGGGTATTTCTGTGGTCTAGGAACATAAGGATGAAGAACCTGATCCCATCTAGTAAAAAAGCCGATGCAGAAGGAGAACTCGATAACAAGCTGAACTGGATATCAAACCTTATGGGTCAGAGGTACTCGCTGATCGAGAAGCTTTACAAAGAAATTAAATCTGGCATTGGAGAAGAAAAGGCCTTAACTCTTTGCTTAAAAGGCAAATCCCCGGAAGTGATAAGTTATAGCTGCCAACTTGCTTCCACTCTACATAAGGTTAATTTCTTAGAGGAATATAACTACTCAAAATCCTCCAAAAACCTGAGGGTAAAGCTAAGCAAGTCTCCAGAGGCAATCAAGTTCCTATCTGGAGATTGGCTGGAGAGATATGTCAAACAGCAACTGATCAAGTTTGCTAGAGAGCAGGGACAGAAGATCGATTTTTCCTACATCGCAAATGCGGAAGTTACTTTGCCCGACGGTAGCGACTTTGAGATCGATCTCTTCTTTCACATTAACGACCGATTCTACTGGATAGAGTCGAAGACCGGCAGCTATAGAGACTGTATAGAGAAGTACTCTTGGCTCGCCTCCGAAATGGGTCTCGGCCCAGATCAAGTCTTTCTGGTCTTGGCAGATGTTGATCAAGAGACGAGAAGTAGGATCTACTCCTCCTATAACCTTTCAGCTATTAGTGTCGAGGAGGTTGAGTCTCTGCTGTACAGAATTGTGAGGAGGTAGGCCCAGTCTAAGCTACCACCTTGACAGCCTGCTCCATACACCACCAGGGATCCTCCGCAAAAGCCGGCATGGGCGTGCTGCCCGCCTTGCCCAAGATGGCCAGCCGAACTTCCCGATCCAGCCGAGATCCCGATCCGTAGGGATCCTCAGAGGGGGGCTCCAGTCTTTGCCCCAGAGGGGGCATTGCCATGATGCCCGGCTGCATGCCAGTAGCGCTGACCCAGATTTTGAAGCGATCCACCGCTGTCTCTGCCCCTTCGGGCAGTTGCATCTGCAGCAGATAGCGAGGGCCAGAGCCGACCAACACGCTTTCGCTGGGGCGCAGGCGAGTAGGAAAGTCCGGCTGGTAGGGATAGACCAAACCGACGCTGCACTGCCGTTCGTCAAAGACTATTACATAGACATGCACTGGGGTGAGAGCCTTATTGTGCAAGGCGATGGCGAGGTTGCGGCCTGCCTGGATTTGCAGCTGGCCTTGGGGATCCCGCGGCAGGGGTCTGACCTCGGCGGGCCTGGAGCCGCTGGCTGGCGTTTCCAGTTGCAGAAACTCCACTTCCAGGACATTGCTTAAGGCGTCGCTAGCCGGTTGCAGGTTGAGGAGGTTGTCGAAGGCGGCCACGTGCTCCAACAGCCGCACAAGCTTGCGGGGCAGAGCCTGCAGCTTTTTCACCGGGATGCGGACAGCCGCCAGGGCCACGTCTTCTCCGCGGCGGTAGAAGTAATAGGTTGCATCCGGCAGCATCTCTACCCGCAGAGCCGCCGTTTCCGGTTCAGTGTGGGCCAGAAGCGGCGAGGCCGGCAGAGCCGCTACCAACTCGTCAACAGAGATCGGCACTTGGCTGGGATCTGCACAGGTGAAGGCCACCCGCAACGGCTGGAACCGGAAAGATGACATGGGCAATCCTAGAACTCGGCTCCAGAACCTCCAGATCGGCAGGCTAAGCTTTATGCTAGCTGTTGTCGCAAAGGCCAATCCTAGCTGCTGGAGATCCTGAATTTGCAATTAAACTTAACACTCCAATGAAGGGAAAGGGAAGCCAAAATCCTGTCTGCAAGTGATCCCGCAATGGTCTATCCTTAGATCCGGGTGTCGGGTTTGTCGCTGGAGCAAAGCTGACGCCCTTTTTGAAGTCATTGATGGAGACCCATGTTTAGCAAATCCTTTTCTTTGCAGAAAGCGCTGGCAGCGGCGCGTCGGCGGCTGTTGATTTGCATTCTGGCGCTGGGGCTGGCTGGGTTTGCTGGGTGGCCGGCCCTGGCAGCTAGGCAGATCCCTCCGGTACCCCTGTCGCCAACTGAAACCATTACTTTTACCGAGGCGCAACTGGCCCGCGGCAAGCAACTTTTTAACAAAACCTGTGCCCAGTGCCATGTGGGGGGTCAAACCCTTCCCAACCCAGATGTGACCTTGAAGCTTGAGGATCTGGCGGGGGCAACACCTCCTCGCGATAACGTGCTGGCAATCGTGGACTACATCAAAAACCCAGTCACCTACGACGGGGTAGAGTCCCTGGTGGAATACCATCCCAACACGCAGCTCTTGAGCGAGTATCCCCGCCTGCGCAACCTTACCGAGGAGGATCTGAAGTTAATTGCTGGCTATATCTTGGTTCAGGCCAAGACGGTGCCCGGCTGGGGCGGCACCAAGAGCGAATCCCACAGTGACCTCTCGGCCTATCTCTGATGCCTGGGCAAACTCAAGGGGCAAAGCGGTGGCGGATCCCTCAGCCGGCCTAGAGGTGGGCGGGGATCCTGCTCCTAGTTTGGCTGGGGTTGGCTAGCCCAGCGCTGGCCCGCGTGGATCCCTACGTGAGCCAATATCTGCGGGCAACTGGGCCGGTAGAGCTGCCCTGGGATGCGGAGGGACACACCCTTACCTTTACTCCGGAGCAGCTGAGCGACGGGAAAAGCCGCTTCCAATCTGCTTGCTTGAACTGCCATGTGGGCGGCTCTACCCTGCCCGCTCCCAACATTTCTCTCTCGCTGAAAGACTTGCGCGGTGCCACTCCGCCCCGCGACACCATCCAAGCTCTTGTCGAGTACCAGCGGGATCCCCGCAGCTACGACGGCAGCAAGCCTAGCTACGGCTGCCGCCCTGTGCCCCCCTCTTGGATGGATGATGAGGCGCTGCGCAACCTAGCTGCCTTTATCCTGAGAGCCGCTCAAGTGGCCCCCGGCTGGGGATCCAACACCTTCAACTAACCCCGTCCTGCCCCCCGGCAGGGATTGGTGGTAGCCTAGGGGAGAGGGAAGGTTGAGGTCATGCTCCAAAACATCCGCTCCCTGCTCCTAGGGCTGTGGATCCTGGCCTTGGGGATTTTCCTGGTCCAAAACTGGGGATCGGCAGCGGTGGTTGTTGTAGCTGGACAGGCTGGCCCTGCTGTACCTCTGTCGCTGGTGCTCTTGATGGCTTATGGAGTAGGAGTGGGCTTGGGATTTTTGTACGTGGGATCCTGGCAGCTCCACGAGCGGGCGTTGCAGCGCCAGGCCATTCGCAAGCTCAATCAGCTCCTCGACCGGGTGCGCTTTTTGGAAGCGCAGCTACTTCCCCCCGACCACTATTTGCCACCAGATTTGCCGGATCCTGAGACAGGCCGCTATTCCTATTCCAATATCCCGCCGGAACGCATTCGCGAGCCTGCCCCCGAACCCAGCGAACCTGAGGACGATGCAGCAACAACCCCCAGCTGGCGGATTGTCCGGCGGCCTTACTCTGCTGAAGAGGAGGAAGAATGGGATTCCTAAACTGGTGGAGATCGTCTCCAGCCCCCGCCCCTGAGCCCGCCCCCGAACCCCAGGGGCAGAATAACTACCTGCTCATCGTGCTAGACAGTTGCCGCTTCGACAGCCTGCTGGCGGCTAAGCCCAAGCACTTGCTGAAGCTAGGTCCTCTGGAAAAGCGCTGGAGCTACGCTTCCTGGACAGCTCCTGCTCACTACAACCTGCTCATGGGCCTGCTGCCCCATACCAGCCCCACCCACGTTTTTGCCTCCGAACACTACAAGCAGGAGTATTTGCGCTACAACGAGCGCCTCGGCACCCGGCAGCCGATTGAGTTCAAGCATCTGCTGCCTCACCTCTACCTGCCAACGCTCCTGAAGCACCAACTGGGCTACACCACCCACGCCCTGGTCTCCATGCCGGTGCTCAATCCCAGCACTCTGCTCAATCGCGACTTCGATTCCTACCGTCTCATGCCCCGGCACAACGACATGGCGGCTATGGTGGAGCAGTTGCGCTTTGATCCGGATCGCCCTAGCTTTTACCTGCTCAATGTAGGCGAAACTCACTATCCCTACGCCCTGCCCGATGAGGATCCCAGCGCGTGGCCCCACATTTCGGGGGTCAACGGGGTGCTCAAGCGGCTGGATGAAGGGAAAGAGGAGGGGATCCCTTTTTTCAGCGCCGCCCAGTTGGAGGAGCTGCGGCAGCGGCAGATTGAGTCGGTGCGCTACTTAGACGGGGTCTTTGAGCAGCTGTTCGATCTAGTTCCCAAAAACACCTACATCACGGTTACAGCCGACCACGGCGAACTGTTTGGAGAGGGGGGCTACTTCGGCCACGGCCCCATCCACCACGAAAAGGTGTTGGAGGTGCCCTTTATCGAGGGCAAAATTCGCTAGGACAATGCCTATTGGAAGCTAGACCTCCTGGATCTCCTCCCGGCGAGTTTCGAGGGGGCTTTTGCCGAGGGAGGTCACCTTTGCCGTCAAGTCCAACCCCTCTTCGGCGGCCAACTTGGCGGAACGGGCCACCTCGTAGAGACTCTTCACCACGCTGCTGAGGGGGATGGCAACGATCACGCCCAGGATGCCCCCCAGCTGTGCCCCCGTCAACAGGGCAATCAAGATCCACACCGGGTTGAGGCCAATCAGCTCTCCCATCAGCCGGGGAGCGATGACCCGATCCTTGATCTGCTGCACGATCAGGGAGACCAGCACCACCTTGAGGCTGAGCCAAATGTCCTGGAAGGCCAGCAGCACTGCTGCCGCGCCAATACCAATGAAGCCCCCTACCAGCGGGATCACCTCCAGCAGGCCAATCAAGAGGCCAAACAAAAGCCCAAAGGGTACTCGCAGCAGCCCAAACGCTGGCACCAGCATCAGGGCCATCATGAACCCCAACACCAACTGGCTGATGAGAAAGTTCTGAAAGCTGAGCACCAGGGCTTCGCCGATGCGCGGCCCCCAGGGCTTGGGAAAGAGGCTGAGCAACCCCTGCCAAAACTGGCCCCCATAGAGCAGCATGTAGAAGGCCAACACCAAGACCAACACCAAGTCGACCACCTGGTTAAAGGTGCCTAGGAGGATGTCGAGGGATTGGCTGGCAATTTTTTCGGCACCGGCCTGCAGGCGGCTGAGGAGAGTGTTCACCAGCTCCGGCTGGCCAAGGTTGATGTTGCGCTCGGCAGCCCAGAGGCTAATCTGGCCAAGCCAATGTTGTAAAGTATCCACCCACTCAGGGATCCGTGCCCCCAACTGCACCACCTGCTTAGCCAGGAGGGGCACAACGGCAATCCCCACCAAAACCAGCAGCACCACCGAGAGGGCAAAGACCAAAGCCACCGCTACAACACGGTTGACCCGGTAGCGCTGCAGCGCCTGGACTGGGTAGTTGAGCAAAAAAGCCAGTACCGCCGCTGTCAGGATGGTGGCGAGCAGATGGCCAAACAGACGGCCCACTTGCAGGGCCAGCCAGCCGCTAATGACCATCAAAATCCAGGTCACTAGCAGCCGCTGCAAGGGGGAAAAGGAAAAGCGGTTCATGCCAGGGAGATCCCACCAAGCCTAAAAACCCAGGATGCTATATCCACTGTCTACGTAGATCACCTGGCCAGTAATGCCGCTAGCTAGGTCGCTGGCCAGAAAAGCTGCCACATTGCCCACCTCGAGCTGGGTGATATTGCGCCGCAGCGGCGCTTTCTCCTCGACCGCGTGCAGCATGGCATGAAAATCAGCAATGGCCGAGGAAGCCAAGGTGCGAATGGGTCCAGCAGAAATGGCGTTCACCCGGATCCCGGCGGGGCCCAGCTCGGCTGCCAGGTAGCGAACGCAGGTTTCTAGGCCCGCTTTGGTGACAGCAGCCATGTTGTAGTTAGGCACCACTCGCACTCCCCCTAAGTAGGTGAGGGTGAGGACGCTGCTGCCGGATCTCAAGAGGGGCTTAGCGGCCCGGCAGAGGGCAATCAGGGAGTAGGTGCTCACATCCATGGCCAGGGCAAACCCCTGCCGCGAGATGTCGCTAAAGTTGCCGCTCAGCTCCTCTTTTTTGACGTAGGCCAGGCAGTGAACCAGGATGTCGAGCTGGCCCCACTTTTGGGCCACTTCCTGAAATAGGTCGTTGATTTGCTGATCGCTTTGGACGTCGCAGGGAAGGAGAAAATCCGGCTTCAGGGGCTCAGTGAGTTGTTGGACTTTCGTCTTGAAACGATCCCGCTCGTCCGGCAAGTAGGTAACCCCCAACGTAGCTCCTGCTTTGTGCAGCTGCTGGGCAATGCCCCAGGCAATGGAGCGCTCGTTGGCAATGCCGGTTACCAAGGCTTTCTTTCCGGTCAGATCTAGCATAGGGAGACCAACGCAGTAGGGGTGGATGCTTATCCGTCCTTTAGCCGGGCTGGTAGGTGGAGGCTACGTGCAGTTCTTTAAGCTGCCTGGGCTCAACACCGGAGGGGGCGCCGGTGAGCAAGCACCTGGCCTGCTGGGTCTTGGGAAAGGCGATGACATCGCGGATGGAATCTTCCCCTGCCAGCAGCATCACCAGCCGGTCCAGTCCGTAGGCAATGCCCCCGTGGGGTGGGGTGCCGTACTCAAAGGCTTCTAGCAAAAAGCCAAACTTCTCCCGCGCCTCCTCAGGACTAAGGCCAATGATTTGGAAAACCTGCTCCTGGATCTCCCGCTGGTAGATGCGCAGGGATCCCCCCCCCACTTCCACGCCGTTCCAGACCAAGTCGTAAGCCTGGGCCCGCGCCGTCTTCAAGTCGGCCAAGTCGTCAGGATGGGGAGCAGTAAAGGGGTGGTGCAGGGCTTCCAGGCGGTTTTCTTCGGCGTTGAATTCAAACATCGGGAAATCCGTAATCCAGAGGAGATTCAAGGCATTCTCCGGGATCAAACCCAGTTCATGGCCTAGGTGCAGCCGCAGCCGGCCCAGCGACTCGTTGACCACGGCAGCCGGCCCTGCCCCAAACAGCAGCAGATCCCCTGGCTTGGCGTTGGTCAGCTGCCGCAACTGCTGTTCCTGCTCAGGGCTGAGGCTCTCCTTGAGGGCACCAATGGTGTCGAGGCTATCGGGACGCACCCGAATGAAGGCCAAACCGCCTGCCCCGTACTGAGTGACGAGCTTAAACAGATCTCCGCCCGGTTTGATGCGGGTGTTGGAGATCTGTTCATCGCCGCCGGGCACTGGCAGAACTTTGACGACTCCTCCCTGCTGCAGGGCTTTGGCAAAGACTTGAAAGCGGGATCCCTGAAACACCGCCGAAACATCCACCAACTCCAGCCCAAAGCGGGTGTCGGGCTTGTCGGAACCGTAGCGGGCCATGGCCTCGGCGTAGGTTAGCCGTGGGAAGGGCCGGGGCAGGTCGATCCCTTTAACGGTTTTGAAGATATGGCAGATGAGCCGCTCGTTGAGCTCCAGGATTGCCTCCTGATCCATGAAGCTCATCTCCATGTCCAACTGAGTAAACTCCGGCTGGCGATCCGCCCGCAGATCCTCATCCCGAAAGCAGCGGGCAATTTGGTAGTAGCGATCCACACCAGCCACCATCAGCAACTGCTTAAAAAGCTGAGGCGACTGCGGCAGAGCAAACCACTCCCCAGGGTTGAGGCGGCTGGGCACCAGGTAGTCTCTGGCGCCTTCGGGGGTAGAGCGGGTGAGGATGGGGGTCTCTACCTCGATGAAGCCTTCCTCGTCTTCCAGAAAGCGGCGGATGGCCTTGATGACCTGGTGACGCAGTTGCAGGTTGCGCGACAGCCGCTCCCGGCGCAAGTCCAGGTAGCGATAGCGCAGGCGAATCTCCTCCCGCACCTCTTCCCCTTCTTCCCCGGAGACGCTGAAGGGAAGCTGCTTGGCCACCCGGCTAAGAATCTCCAGCTGCTCCGCATAAACCTCCACTTCGCCCGTGGCCAGGCGGGGGTTGAAGGAGTCGGCAGGCCGGGGCTGAACTGTTCCTGTTACCCGCACCACGTACTCATTGCGCACCTCCTTGGCTAGCTCGTAGGAAAGAGGAGTCTTCTGGGGATCGGCCACCAGTTGCACAATGCCGGAGCGATCCCGCAAATCGAGGAAGATCACGCCCCCGTGGTCGCGGCGGCGGTCAATCCAGCCGTAGAGGGTAACCGTCTGGCCGATATGGGCTGGGCGCACTTGGCCACAGTAGAGAGAGCGAGGCGGGCGACGGATGGCAGCAGGCATGGACAAGGTAAGAGAACGAGGGTCTGAGCCCCTATCATACAAAACTCAGCCCCCCCTGTCTGGGAGCCCCTTCAGCTACCTGAACCCCCGCTTCGGCGGCAACCGTTTGGACGAGAGCGGGATTGGACACCCCCAGGGCACACTGTCTCGGCACCGAGCTGTTCCTCGGTACTGATTCCCATCCGCCAGCGGGCCTGCATCGCTACTTCCTCTTCGGCAACACCCCGAGGGCGAGCAACGCCAACGTGCTGACAGGGGTGGGCCTCACTCTCCTATTGCTAGTGCCTCGACTACACCCAGTGAGGTTGCTGGGATCCCTGTTGGGCGTCAGCGGTAGCCTGCTGGGGATGTACGCCAGCTACTCCCTCAACACGGCAACCTGACGACCTAGAAGCGGGAGGGACGAGCACCTCGGCTACTGCTGGCCTGACGCGGCAGTGCCTTGTTAACTCTTAAGTCTCGGCCCATCCAAGTAGCTCCATCCAGTTCTTCGATAGCTTTTTGCTCGTCGGCTTCGTTTTCCAGCTCCACAAAGGCAAAGCCTCGCTTGCGGCCTGTCTCGCGATCTACTGGAATCTTGATTTGCTTGACAGTGCCGTATTCAGAAAAAACCAGACGCAGGTCTTCTTCACTGGCCTTGAAGGACAAGTTGCCGACAAAAATGGTCATAACCCTGCGAACTCCGAACTTTACCCTCTAGCGCTCAGTTCGGAAGCTCGCCTGGTTAGACCCTTGGCTTGATCCGAAACTGATGCCAACCCCATCTTAGTCCTAGCAGCAGCATTTGCAAACTCCCCCCTCCAAAATTTTCTGCAGACATCCCCGAGCCAGGAAATTAAGGCTTGCCCCGCCCCAAGGGTTGACGTTGGGGAACACCAGGAGGGCGGGGATAGAGAGCTGGTGTGGGAGCCACTTTCTCCAGCAGCAGACAGTGGCGCACGCTGTGGCTGTGGGGAGTGGTGAAGGCTTCGATGTGAACCAGTTTCCCTCCCAAAAGGGAGAGGGCCCGCTCTAGAACTTCGGCTTCGGCCTCGGTCCAATGGCCACGATAGAGGATGGCGCGTCCTCCCACCCTGAGTAGGGGCAGACAATACTCGGCACAGATCTCCGCTGCGGCCAGAGCCCTGGCCAGGGCCAGATCGTAGCTGCCACGTTCCTGCGGGTCTTGCCCCCAAACTTCCGCCCGCCGGGCCACTGCCCGCGCCTGGGCCAGGGAGAGCTGCTGCAAAACGCCTTGCACAAAGGCAATCTTGCGCTGGGTGCTATCTAGCAGGGTAAAGCTGGCCTGGGGTAGGGCAATTTGGGCCGGGATCCCTGGAAAGCCTGCTCCAGTGCCAACGTCGATGCCCCGCCAGGGCTGGGTTTGAATGACCTCCCACGGACCCAGCAAGCACAGGCCCCGCAGCGAGTCCCACAGGTGTTTTTCCCAGAAGTCGATGGGGTCAGTGATGCGGGTGAGGTTTTGGGTGCGGTTGCCGGCCATCACCAGGGGGTAGAGCTGCTGCAGTTGCCGTTGCTGGCGCTCCGTGGGTTGCCAACCCAGCTCTGCTAGCCACCTTGCCCACAGCGCCTTGAGCTCGGGGGGCTCCAGTGGAACCAGCGGGGTCTTTTCGGCTTTGGTCATCCTGGGAGGCTCAGCTTCAAGGCGGCAGGGATGGCTTTTTCGGCCCAACCCTTAAGCTCCTGGGTCAAGCCCTGCAAAGAGCGATCCGCCCCCAGCAGTTCCTGGTTTAGGCAAACCAACTCCTGCAAATCCAGCTCCTGGTAGGGGATCCCCTCCTCCAGCAAGAGGTTAATCGGCTGGGCCTGAGCCTGGAAAGGCTGACGGGAAGCCAACTCCAGCTCTACCTCCAAAAGCACCTGCTCCAGCCGCTCCACCCGCTCTTGCATCTGCGCCAGCAGGGCTGCTAGCTGCTGACAGCAGTGGTGAACCTGGCGGGCGTAGACTTTGAGGGGCAAGGCCAGCGGCAGCAAGGATTCGGACAGGAGCTGGACGAGGTGCTGGGCCTCCAGCTCTTCCAGTTGGAGGTCTTGCCAAATAGCCTGATAGGAGCGCAGCGCCTGGCGACAGGCCTCCAGGCGGCAGTAGCAGGGCTGTAGCACCGAAGCCCGTAGCTCCTGCAGGTAATCGGCCCACAGTTGTCCCACCTCTACCATCGAGCTGGGACGCAGAAAACTCCACCCCTGGGCCACCAGCCAACTGAGTACCAGGCCGGCCAACAGTTGGTTTTTTCGGCGTAGCAGGAAAGGGGAAAGCTGATCTCCCCAAGTGGCCAGACCCAGCCAGATCAAGGCAGCTAAAGCCAAATGGGGCAAGCTGATCATTTCGGCCAAAAGCTGGGCGGAGCAGCGCTGGCGCAGCCTCCAGATCATCGCGGCGCCTAGGCTGTAGAGCCCTCCCCCCAGCAGCGGGATCACCGCTAGCCACGGGAGCGGTAACAGCTTACTCTCGCCCAGGGCCTCCCAACTGAGCAAGTACAAGGCCAAGAGAGCCAAAACCGCAACCCACCCCTGCTGGTGCTTGAAACGGCGGGCCAGCAGACGTCGGCGGCGACGTAGATAGGTTTGAAAGGATTCGGCAACGAGGGTGGACATAGGGATCCCTGGCGCTATGCCCACTGGCCTAGAGCGCTATCCTCATTCTGCCCGCTTTCAGGCCTGGCCGATGGCAAACTCTATCAGGGATCCAGGGGGCGGTTTTGCCCCAAAAGCTCCTCTGCGAGAAGTTTTCCAGGGCAGATGCCTGCAGGAAAGCTCTCTGTCCTTGCTACGATGTTATCCCCAGCTAATCTCTTGGCCCTGCTTTTCATCCGGCCCTGGGTAAGTTTTTTCCGGCTCCCCCCTCAAGGTGCAGCGCCAGATGATCGTCATTCTCGACTTTGGCTCCCAGTACTCGGAGCTGATTGCCCGTCGCGTCCGTGAAGCCCGGGTCTATTCGGAAATTCTCTCCTACCGCACCACCGCCGAACAACTGCGGCAACTGCGGCCCCAAGGCATTATCCTCTCCGGCGGCCCCAGCTCCGTCTACGAGCCGGGTGCTCCCGCCTGCGACCCGGAGATCTGGAAGTTGGGGATCCCCATCTTGGGCGTGTGCTACGGCATGCAGCTCATGGTGCAACAGTTGGGGGGCCGGGTAGAGCCTGCCCGCAAAGGCGAATATGGCCGCGCCGCCCTCCATGTTTTGGATCCCACTGACCTGCTCACCAACCTGCCAGAAAACAGCACTGTGTGGATGAGCCATGGGGATGTGGTCACTGAATTGCCGCCAGGCTTTCACGCCCTGGCCGCCACGGACAACACTCCCTTTGCTGCCATTGCCGATCCCGTCCGTCGTCTGTACGGAGTGCAATTTCACCCAGAGGTGGCCCACTCCGAGGGCGGCGCTTTCCTGATGCGCAATTTTGTCTATCACATCTGCCGCTGCGAGCCCACCTGGACCACGGAGGCTTTTCTGGAGGAGGCCATCCGAGAGGTTCGCGCCCAGGTGGGCAACAAGAAGGTGTTGCTGGCTCTCTCCGGCGGGGTGGATAGTTCCACCCTGGCTTTCTTGCTGCACAAGGCCATTGGCGACCAGCTCACCTGCGTGTTCATCGACCAAGGGTTTATGCGCAAGGGCGAGCCGCAGCGGCTGCTGCGCCTTTTCCAGGAGCAATTCCACATCCCCGTCCACTATGTAGATGCTCAAGAGCGCTTTCTCCAGCAGTTGAAGGGGGTTACCGACCCAGAAGAAAAACGCAAGCGCATTGGGGCAGAGTTCATTCGCGTGTTCGAGGAGGAGTCGCAGCGGCTGGGTCCTTTCGAGTACCTGGCCCAGGGCACTCTCTACCCGGATGTGATCGAGTCGGCCAACACCAACGTGGATCCGGTAACTGGGGAGCGGATTGCCGTCAAGATCAAAAGCCACCACAATGTCGGCGGCTTGCCGAAAAATCTGCGCTTTAAGCTGGTAGAACCCTTGCGCAAGCTCTTCAAGGATGAGGTGCGGCAGCTGGCTCGCTCCTTGGGCCTGCCGGAAGAAATCGTTAATCGTCACCCCTTTCCAGGGCCGGGGCTGGCCATCCGCATTGTAGGAGAGGTTACCCAAGAGCGGCTGGAGATCCTGCGCGAGGCCGACATGATTGTTCGCCAAGAGATTAACCGCTCTGGCTACTACTCCAAGCTCTGGCAAGCCTTTGCCGTGTTGCTGCCAGAAGTGCGCTCGGTGGGGGTAATGGGAGACAAGCGCACCTATGCTTGCCCGGTAGTGGTGCGGTTGGTTACCAGCGAGGACGGCATGACGGCAGACTGGGCCAGGGTGCCCTACGACCTCTTGGCCACCATCTCTAACCGCATCGTCAACGAGGTTCCGGGTGTCAACCGGGTGGTCTACGACATCACCTCTAAGCCTCCGGGCACCATCGAATGGGAGTAGACGGGATCCCTAGCGAGGGCCTGCTTTCGGGAGAGAGTGGGAAAGCTGAGCCTGGGCGGCTTGGACTTCCAGGCGGGCCAAGGTTGTAGCGGCATCGGCCAGTTGCAGGGCCAAATTGGCACGGCTAATGGGATCCTGGGCTTTCCAGAGATCCTGTCCCAAACAGAACACTCGATAGCGGAAAGCTTTGATGGAGTGGGATGGAATTGCTTTAACGGTCATGGTTACAGCCTTTTTTCCACAGCAATGCGAGTGTTCAGCAGTACCCGCTCGGGCTCAAGGTAAGTAAATGTTACCAAAACAACTTCATCGACAGCCCTGATGACTACTGGGCAGGTGGCTTTTGGCGGTTCCACCCGCCCGTGCCGTACTCCCACAATGTATTCCCCAACGGGTAGGTCATCAAAGCCGGCGTCGGCGTAGATTAACTCGATGGTTTCTTCCCCAATCCGTTTCCCCTCCTGCTCCAAGAAGGCGACAAAAGGGATCCCCTCGATGGAAGTGAGGGCATTGTTGGCTTGGTTGCGAATCATCACAAAAATGTCGGCCATGGGCGGGATGCCCTCTCTCAAGGCTCCCCTCGCAAGGCTGCTGGAACAGGGCCCGACTAACTCCTAACTCTAGACCGGCGCAGGGACAAGACAGGCTTCCAACTTTTGCCGCAGCTTGGCCGTATCGAGGTGCTGGCCAATGAGCACCAACTGGTTTTTGGGCTGGCGAGGCCACTCATCGCTGCTGAGGGTGTAGCGTCGGCCGCTGAGGTGGAAGATATACCGCTCTGGGCTTTCTTCAAACCATAGGATCCCTTTGGCCCGAAAGACCGCCTCAGGCAACTCGTTGAGAAAGTTCTGGAAGGCGTCCAGAGAGAAGGGCCGATCGCTTTCAAAGGAGAGGGAGTTAAAACCCTCGACCTCGATGTGGCTGTGGTGCGAGTGGCCATGCTCATGGTCGTGTTCGTGGTCGTGCTCAGCGTCGTGGGCTTCCTCCTGGGGCAGGGAGCTGGGCTGAAATAGATCGATATCTAGGATGAGCTCTAGGGGAACAACGCTGTTGACCGTGCGCAAGATGCGGGCATCTTCCTTGATCTCGCGGATGCGTTTTTCCAAGCGCTCAATTTCTGCCGCTTCGACGAGGTCAGTTTTGTTGAGGAGGATGATGTCCCCATAGGCAATTTGGCTGTAGGCTACGTCGCTGTGGAACAGATCGGGGGCAAAGTTGCTAGCATCCACCAGAGTGATAATCGAATCCAGCCGCGTCAGATCCCGCAATTCTGGTCCCAAGAAGGTGAGGGCAACCGGCAAGGGATCCGCCAGCCCAGTGGTTTCCACCACCAGATAGTCGATTTTGTCCGAGCGCTCCATCAGGCGCAGCACGCTGTCGACAATGTCATCGCGAATGGTGCAGCAGATGCAGCCGTTGTTCAGCTCCACCAGGTCTTCTTCACTGGAGATAATCAGCTCGCCGTCGATGCCGATTTCCCCAAACTCGTTGACCAGCACCGCCGTGCGCATTCCCTTTTGATTCCTGAGGATGTGGTTTACGAGAGTGGTTTTCCCACTCCCCAGAAAGCCGGTGATGATGGTAACGGGTAAGCCCTGCTTAGGCACTTCAAGGGTTGTGGTCATAGCGCGCTGCCAATGTGGATGTCCTTACTTCCTTCTACCTTACCTGCGTCTGCAGGGGACTAGCTCCAGCGGCTAGGCCATGCAGTAAGCTAATGAAGGCGGTTAGGAAGCGGGCGCTATGGCTTTGCTGCCCTTTTGGCCGGAGCAGCTGGGGTTAGCCCTGCCGCTACCTCTTGTAACCTCTGCTTCTGAGAACAACCTGGGAGAGGGATCGCCACTGCACCTTTGGCTGGTTACCTTTTTAACGGTTTTTGTGGCGGAAATGGGTGACAAGACCCAGCTGGCAACCTTGCTTCTAAGCGCCCAGTCCCAGTCTCCCTGGGCCATCTTTTTTGGCTCGGCCAGTGCCTTGGTCACCGCTAGCTTGCTCAGTGTCCTGTTGGGCGGGTGGCTAGGTCAGGTGATCCCGGCAGCCTGGGTAGAGTGGGCGGCGGGAGTGGGCTTTTTAATGATCGGAGTCTATGTGCTGTGGCGGGAGTGGCAGAGTGCTCGCCGAGAGCAGGGCTAGCTTTCCAAGACAACTGCTCCCAAACGAGTAGGGTAAATATAAGGAACGTGGTGAACCGAGAAAACGGTAGTCCAGCCTCCTCTTTTTCTCTCCGGCAAATAGCCAATCGGTCTGCTTTGGTCAGCTTTGCCTCAATTCTGCTGGCCGAAATGGGCGACAAAACCCAATTGGCTACGCTGCTCCTCAGTGCCCGCTCGCAAGACCTGACAGTAATCTTCTGCGGGGCTGCTGCGGCCCTCATCAGCACTAGCTTTCTCGGGGTGTGGGCCGGAGCCTGGGTGGCGCAGCTTATCCCCCCACGTTGGATGAGAACCCTGGCGGGCGTGGGATTTGTTCTCATTGGCCTAGGCTTGCTGGGAGAGTCCCTGGCTGCCGGCGGCTAGGAGGTTTGGAACGGCCCTGTCCTCTAGGGCTGGATCCCTGGCGGGGAGCTCGCCCCTAAACCTGCTATTGTATTGCAGGGGTGGGCTGGAGCGGAGGAGTTATGAAATACCGACGGATTCTCCTGAAGCTAAGTGGCGAAGCCCTGATGGGGGATCGTTCCTACGGGATCGACCCCAAGGTTTTGAGTTTCATTGCCAACGAGGTAGCCACGGTGGTGCAAGCCGGGGTACAGGTGGCCATTGTGGTGGGAGGGGGCAACATCTGGCGTGGGCGCCAAGAGGCGGCTGCGCAGGGAATGGATCAGGCCTCTGCTGATTACGTGGGCATGTTGGCCACCGTCATCAACGCCTTGGCCTTGCAGGATGCTATTGAGCGGGCCGGGATCCCGACGCGCGTGCAGACGGCCATTGCCATGCAGGAGGTGGCAGAGCCTTACATTCGTCGCCGCGCCATTCGTCACCTGGAAAAAGGGCGGGTGGTGATCTTCGGGGCGGGTTCCGGCAACCCCTTCTTCACCACTGACACCACGGCAGCCCTGCGAGCAGCGGAGATCGACGCCGAAGTCATTTTCAAGGCCACCAAGGTGGACGGGGTTTACGATGCCGATCCCAAAACTCACCCCCAGGCCCGCCGCTACGATGTCCTCAGCTACCAGGATGTGCTGACCCGCGATCTGCGGGTGATGGATAGTACGGCCATTGCCCTCTGCAAGGAAAACCAACTCCCCATCGTCGTCTTTGACTTGACTACCCCTGGCAACATTTATCGAGCTGTGCAGGGAGAGCCCATCGGTACTTGGATTGGCCAAAGGAGTTCGGGGAGCAACGGGATCGACAAGCCTTCTCCCTAGGGCTCCGACTGGCTGGAGGTCAGGGGAGGATATGATGATTTTGCTGCCGACAACCAAGGCAGGCTGGGGCAGGGTTTCCGCCATGGAAAGAGGAAGGCGATGACGGCTCAGGGGCCCAGGGATCCCCTCTCGTCCAAGCGCTCTGCAAAGCAAAGCGTTGAGGCACCCCTGGCTGCTGCGCAGCGCCTCCGCAAGCGTGGGAGCCAGCGTTTTTGGCAGAGCTTGATTTTTCTGCTGGTTCTATCAGGAGGATTGGGCTACTGGCGATGGCAGACCTGGCTTCAGCCAGTGGGGGGTTCAGAGCCAATCCAAGTAACGATTCAGCCGGGCAGCAGCAGCCGCCAGATTAGTAGACAACTCCAGCAAGCAGGGGTGATCCGCTCGGCGCTGGCCTGGGAGCTGTGGAGCCGCACCTTGGGGCGCAACTGGCTGTTTCAGGCGGGCACCTACGCTCTGGATCCCAACCAAGACATGCTGGCAGTGGCCCAGCAACTGCGACAGGGCCGCATTCTGCAGCGGCGGCTCACCATCCCGGAGGGCTGGCGGATTCAACAGATCGCGGAGGCTTTGGCCGAGCGCAATTGGATCCCAGCCGAGGTCTTCATCGCCACGGCTCGTGTGATCCCTCCTCTCGATTGGCTGCCTCCCAACCTCAGCTCCCTAGAAGGCTACCTCTTCCCCGACACCTATTTCTTCCCTGCCGAGCAGCTGGAGGGATCCCTGCCGGATCGCCAGAAGGCTGAGCTAGTCATCAACGCTATGCTGCAGCGCTTTGCCGAGGTGGCCCTGCCCCTGTTTCGGCAGCATGCCACCCCTCTCTCGCTGCACGAGTGGGTCACCCTGGCCAGCATCGTGGAGCGGGAGGCTGCAGTGCCAGAAGAGCGGGCCCTGATTGCAGGCGTCTTTTTGAACCGCCTCAAAGCAGGAATGCCGCTGGCTGCCGACCCAACCGTAGAATACGCCCTCAACATCCAGCAAACCCCAGCCCGCCGTCTCACCCTTGCCGAGGTGCACACCCCCTCCCCCTACAACACCTACCTCAACCCCGGCCTGCCTCCTGGCCCCATTGCCAACCCTGGCCTGGCCAGCCTGAGAGCTGTTTTGGAGCCTGAGGAGACCGACTACCTCTACTTTGTGGCCCGCTACGATGGCACCCACGTTTTCAGCAGAACCCTAGCAGAGCACGAGGCGGCCCAACGGCAAATTCTTAGCCAACTCCAGCAACCTCCTTCGCCAACAAGTCCCTAGCGATGGTTCGCAAGCCTTGGTTTAAGCTCCTGCAGCCGGATGTGATCGTGGATGGCACTGTCTTGCAGCTGCAGACAGAGGAGCTGCGGGCCTGGCAGGTAAGGGGCATCATCTTTGACGTAGACGACACGCTGGTGCCGAGCCGGCAGACGGAGGTGGATCCAGCAGTAGCGGCTTGGCTAGAGCAGTTGCGCCCCCACTTTCAGATTTGGCTAGTGAGCAACAACCTCAACCGCAACCGGATTCGGCAAATTGGCGAGCGTTTGAACCTACCTTTCATTCACGGGGCTGGCAAACCCTCGCGGCGCGCCCTGCGACAGGCTGTGGCGCACATGGGCTTGCCGGTGGAGGCAGTGGCCATAGTAGGCGATCGCCGGTGGACGGATATTCTGGCGGGCAACCGGCTGGGCTTGGTGACCGTCCTGGTCAACGGGGTCGGCCAACGGCAGCAAATTCTGCCAAGCTGACCCCTTGGCCCAAGTTTTTTGTAAAGTGACGAGGTAGCCGGATCCCCCCTTGCGGCCCAGTAGAAACCCCTCCCCCTCGTCAAATCTGCCCTGGAACAGGTAATGCCCATGCTGCAAAAAGCCCTGCGCTCAGTTTCCCAACGCTTAATACCCCATGGACGAAGTTGGTTGAGGAGCCTGCTGGCCGTGCCCTTGCTCGTTGCCGCTTCTCCTGCCTGGGGCCTGACTCCAGTGGCCCGTCCCGATCTCGCCAAGCTCAAACGGGCAGAAGTCATTGGGGTAGTTGACTCCAGCACCCTGGTTGTGCAAATTGAAGGGGACTTACAGGCGCGGCTGGTGCACCTGATTGGGGTCGATCCCTTGCCAGGGGGGATCAACCCTACTTGGACAGAGCTGCGGCGGCAAACCCCTCTGCCTATCTACGCTGCCGGCCAATACCTAAAAACGACTTTGCTGGGGCGCGAGGTGCTCTTAGAGCTGGATCCGGCCCTTGCTCCTGGGCCAACCCTGCCCGCCTACGTCTGGCAGGCCCACACCCTCATCAACCAGGAGGTGCTGTTTTTGGGGCATGGCCTGCTAGCAAGGCAAACGGATGGCCTCAAGTACGGACTTATCCTCAAGGAAGCTGCCAATGCTGCAAAGCAGCAGGGCCGAGGCTATTGGGCCCCCTATAGCCCCCGCTAGGGCTTCTGATTACTTTGCCTTATTGGTCGCATTATAGTGGTATCTCGAGGGGGCTCTTGGCGCCGCCAGCCAGATCCTTGAGGATCCACACCGGCAGTTGGAGTTCTCTATGGCCGATGGATTGCCGTTTACCCTAGATCAGCTCCTCATCGTCCAAGCCATTGCCCAGGAGGGAAGTTTTCGTCGGGCCGCTGACAGTCTATTCATCTCCCAGCCGGCAGTTAGCTTGCAAGTGCAGAACCTGGAGCGCCAGTTAGGGGTAGTGCTGTTTGACCGGAGCGGGCGTAAGGTGGAGCTGACGGATGCAGGGCAAGTGTTGCTTCAGTACAGCGAGCGCATCCTCAAGCTTTGCCGGGAGGCCGTTCAGGCCCTGGCCGAGGTGCGGGAGATGGGAAGGGGACAGTTGGTGTTGGGGGCTAGCCAAACAGTAGGCACCTATGTGATGCCTTTTTTAATTGCCCAGTACCACCGCTACTACCCCGGCATAGCTGTGCAGCTCTTGGTGCAATCCACTCGGCGAATTGCTCAAAAGCTGGTTGACGGTCGCTTAGACCTGGCCGTAGTTGGGGGAGAGATCCCGTTTGAGTTGCAGCGGCATCTGAAGGTAATTGCTGTGGCAGAGGATGAGTATGTCTTGGTTGGCGCCCCCGGCTGCACCCCTGCTGCTCCTGCTCTAGGCGATTTGGTGACGCTGCCTTTTATTACCCTGGATCCCCAATCCTCCACGCGGCAGACTATCGACCGAGCCCTGAGTCGCCACGGCATTAACCCTGCGCAGTTGCAGGTGCGGCTGGAGCTCAGTTCCATTGAGGCTATCAAAAATGCCATCCAGGCCGGCCTAGGGGTGGCTTTTCTGTCAATGGCGGCCGTGGGATCCGACTTGGAGCAGGGGCGGCTGCAAAAGCTAGAGGTGGAAGGGCTGCAGATACGGCGCACCCTTTGGCTAGCCTACAACCCCGAGCGCTACCAGTCGCAAGCAGCCACCCGCTTTCGCGAGGGTTTGCTGGGCTACCAGGACTGGCTAAAAACGCCTCCGCGCCACCTGCAGTTGCTGGCTTGAGATGCAAAAGCAGGAGCTGTTGGAACGACTGCGGCTCTGAAAGTACTTGCCTTGCGAAGGGGACCAGAGGCCTTTGACCGCCTACCACCCCGCCAGAGGGATCCCCACCCCAGGCGTCACTTCCCCAGAGCAAACTAGTGAGGAGAGCCCACCCTGGTAGTTGCCGCCAAGCGAGACGACACCCTTCCCTCTTGGCATTGCCAGACCTAGGCAGAGGCAATCCCTGGCGCGCAGCTTCAGATCTTGCCAGGGGCCTACCTGCAGAGCAAGTCCTACCTTTCGGCGAGAGCTTCTGAGTACCACCCCTCCCCCGAGACAGCTATAGGCAGGGCCCGGTTTGCCAAAGGGGAGATGTCTATAAACTTAAGGGGTAGGTGGATTCTGGCAAGGCAGGAGTTTGACGGCAGGGAGGGCAGATTGGTGAGAAGACCCATCTGGCTACGGGGCGTGAGCTATGCCATCTATGGCTTTCTCTACCTGCCGATTTTGCTCATTGCCGTCTATTCCTTCAACCGCGCCCGCTTTGGCCTGGTGTGGACCGGCTTTACCCTCGATTGGTACCTGGCTCTCTTTCGCAATGCCGCAGTTTGGCAGGCAACGCAAAATACCTTTGTCTTAGCAGGGGCCAGCACCCTGGCTAGCACGCTGCTGGGATCCCTATTAGGCTACGGCCTCTACCGCTACCATTTCCCCGCCAAAAAGATGGTGCAGGGTCTGCTGCTTTTGCCAGTAGCCCTCCCCGATATCGTGATGGCCGTTGGGCTGCTGCTGTTTTACCAGCTGGTGCGCGCCTATACCGGCTGGTTTGAGCTGGGCTTGGGAACGATGATCTTGGCCCACGTCACCTTCCAGATTGCCTTTGTGGCCCTTGTTGTGCGCAGCCGCCTCCAGCTTTTGGATCCTGCCTTGGAAGAAGCTGCCTACGACCTCTATGCCAACACCTGGCAGAAGCTGCGCCACGTCACGCTGCCGCTTGCCCTGCCAGGGATCCTGGCTGCTGCTCTGCTGGCTTTTACCCTTTCGATAGATGACTTTGTGATCTCTTTTTTCACCAGTGGCCCCGAGAGCCAGACCCTGCCCATTTTGATCTACAGCATGGCGCGGCGAGGAGTGACGCCGGAGATCAACGCCCTCTCCACCGTGATCATCTTGGCAACTTTGGTGGCAGTGATGGGACTCCCCCTGCTCCGCCGCTCGCGCCAGCAACAATACCGCTAGAGAGGGGCTACAGCGCGCGGCTAAGAGCGCTACCTAGCCCCTGGAAGGCGAGCCAAGAAATCAGAAAGTTGGTTACAAACACGCCCAGCAACGCTGTGACAACTGCATCCGTGGTGGAGCGCCCCACCCCCTTGGCCCCCCCACTCGTGGAAAGGCCCCAGCTGGAGCCAACAATGGCAATGAGCGCGCCAAACACCATCGCCTTCAAGCAACAGACGATTAAATCCCAAGCGGTGAGGAGAGTCTGCGCTGAGGTAAGAAAGACAGAAGAAGAAATGTTGTAAACCGAAGCGCAGATAATCATTCCCCCAACTAGCCCCGTCAGCAGGGAGAGGATGGTGAGCACCGGCAGCATGAGCCCCGCCGCCAGCACCCGTGGGATCACCAAGTAGTCCACCGGATCGGTGCGCAACAGGTAAAGGGCGTCGATCTGCTCAGTGACCTTCATCGTGCCTAGCTCTGCGGCAAAGGCGGATCCCACGCGTCCGGCTAGGATTACCGCGGTTACCACTGGCGTCAGCTCGCGGGCAAGCGCAATGGCCAAAACCCCCCCAACTAGAGAAGAGGCCCCAAAGTTGAGGAATTCTCGAGCTACCTGGATGGTGAAAACGCCGCTAATCACCACCGCCGTAATCAAAACAATCAGCAGCGAGTCCAACCCCACCGCTGCCAGTTGCTCCAGGGTGTTGCGGCGGTGGATACGGCCCTGCAGGAGGTGTAGGATCACCTGACCAGCCAGCAGAAAACTGCTGCCAAGCCGCTGGAACCAATTCATGGGCCCCGCGCTACGCCTCAGTCACAGAGCTGCAGCTGCCGCACAACCGGATCTGGCTCGCAGATGAGCTCAAAGTTAATCACTCGCCAGCGCTGGGGGGATCCGCCCGCCCCTTCGGGGAGCTGAGAGCTGAAGCTGACCGGCAAACCGTAGAGGCGGGGGGGGCCAGGGCGACGCGAGGATCCCTGGTCTAGGTAGGGGGTGAGCAAGGGGCGATAGCGCTCGGCAACGATAATCTGGGTGGCCCGCATCCCCTGCAGGCGCAGGCGATCCAGCTCCTCGTGGATCTCAAAGCGGATCCCATCGGGGTGGGTGTGTTGGCGATACCAGCGGCCTTCCCAGAGACGCCAGCGGCGCCCCGACTGCAGGTGAACCAGCTCCTCCTGCTCGGGATCCGCCTCAAAGGCGCCGTGACGAGGGCAAAGATAGGTATCGGTCAGGGTGAGGGCTGCAATGGTCTGCCGACAGTGGGGGCAGGGAATGCTGGGGCCGAAAATGGGATAGGAAAAGGCAACGGTCATAGGAAACCCCTGCGTGCCTGGGCAAATCGGCGGCTGTCCACAATTATAGAGGTTGCCTTTTGCGGATCTGGCCTCAGGGATCCCTCTGGCAAAATCCGCCGGAATCCTTTAGAGTTGATGTAGGGAAAAGCCTGGGCGATCTCCCTTGAGGCTGCAGGTGGATCCCGCAGAGCCTCCGCGATAAGAAGGGGGAGTGGGTAACGCCCACTTTTTTGCTTTTTCAGAGGGAAGATGCCCCTGCTGCCAGCTCTGGCTCCATGGGCTGGGCTCTGGCTATCCCACCGAGTTGGCGATATTGGCTATGGTTCACCCCCTTATCCCCCAGCTGGAGAGCTTGGCCCGTCCTGTGGCTGCTCGGCTGGGGTACCAACTGGTTCAAATAGCCTTCCACACCAACCAGTATCCGCCGGTGCTGCGGGTAGATATCCGCCCCTTGGATCCAGAGCGGGAAACCAGCCATGCCGACTGCGAAGCCATGAGCCAAGCCCTGGAAGTAGAGCTGGATCGGGTGGATCTCATCCCTGGGCACTATGTTCTGGAGGTCTCTAGCCCCGGCATCAGCAACCTTCTCATCAGCGACCGTGACTTCACCGTCTTTAAAGGGTTTGCAGTGGAGGTGACGGTGGATCCCCCCTACAAGGGCAAAGCCGTCTGGTCAGGGCATCTGTTGGGTCGCGATGAGGAGAAAGTTATCCTCTCCCTCAAAGGGCGGCGCGTTCAGTTGCCCCGCGCCTCAGTGCAGCGGGTTGTCCTTTCCGAGGCCAAAGCCGAGTAGCTGTAGCCCCTGCTTTTCCCCTTTAGGATTCCAGTTGCCAGTTTCCTCAGGAGGATAGGCTATGGCAATGGTACCTCTGCCAGGTTTGGCAGAAATGGTGGAGATGATCTCGCGGGAGCGCAACTTGCCCCGCCATGTGGTTACTGAAGCCTTGCGAGAGGCGCTGCTCAAAGGCTACGAGCGCTACCGCAAAACCATCCAGCGAGACGTCGTTTTCCCAGAAGACCACTTCCGCAACTTCGAGGTGGAACTGGATTTGGAGGCAGGGGGCTTCCGCATTCTAGCCACCAAAACCATCGTTGAGCAGGTACGAGACCCGGATCACGAGATCTCGCTGTACGAGGTTCAGCAGGATTACCCCGAAGCCGAAGTTGGCTGGGAAGTCACCAACGACGTCACCCCCCAACAGGCGGAGTTTGGCCGCATGGCAGCTATCCAAACCAAGCAGGTGCTGGCCCAGAGGCTGCGCGACCATCAGCGCCGCCTCATCCAGGAGGAGTTTCGCGACCTGGAAAAGACCGTGTTGCAGGCACGGGTGCTGCGCACGGAGGGGCAGACCGTGATCATGGCCGTATCCAGCGGTTTTGGTCGGCCCGAGGTGGAGGCTGCGCTGCCCAAGGAGGAGCAGCTGGCCAGCGACCGCTACGTCCCCAACGCCGTGATGAAGGTCTACCTCAAAAAAGTCCACGAGGGATCCCGGCGGGGGCCCCAGCTTTTGGTTTCCCGGGCTGATGCTGGCCTAGTGGTCAACCTATTTGCCAATGAGGTGCCGGAGATTGAAGAGGACATCGTGCGCATCGTGGCTGTGGCCCGAGAAGCCAACCCACCTTCCCGCAACGTGGGACCGCGCACCAAGATTGCCGTCGATACCCTAGAGCGGGATGTGGATCCAGTGGGGGCCTGCATTGGGGCAAAGGGATCCCGCATCCAGGCCGTAGTGGCGGAGCTGCGCAACGAGAAAATTGACGTTATTCGCTGGTCGCCGGATCCGGCCACCTACATTGCCAACGCCCTCAGCCCAGCTAAGGTGGTGGAGGTGCGGCTGGTGGATCCAGAGATCCAACAAGCCCATGTCCTGGTTACCAGTGACCAACTTAGTCTAGCCATTGGCAAAGAGGGACAAAATGTCCGTCTAGCTGCCCGCCTTACTGGCTGGAAAATCGACATCAAAGAAGTGGAGAGCTACCGAGCGGCGCTCGAGGAGGCGCAGGCCCAAGGACTGCCCTATCCCTTCATCACGCCAGCTGCCTTAGAACGCTTCCGGCGGCGGGAAAAGCAGGCTGCTCTGCAACTGGAAGAGGAGTACCCGGAGAAGCTCCGCCTGGAGGAGGAGCTGGAAGCAGACGAGAGGCTGGAGGAAGAATGGGTTGAGGAAGAGGAGGACTTCGACTACGATGCCGAGTTTGACATTGCTCAGCCCAAGGCCTAGAGCGGTGGGTCTGGCCAGTCGATAAATTAGATAGAAGCGATAGAAGCCTCTCCTCACTTACCCTTGAACTCCTCCCCACCAATCATCCTGGGCATATCGGGCGCCTCCGGGATGCTTTATGCCGTGCGCGCCCTGCACGTTCTGCTTAGCCTGGATTACCGCGTCGAAGTCGTGGTCTCTAAAGCGGCCTACCAGGTGTGGCAGGGGGAGCAGGGAGTGCCCTTGCCGGCGGATCCCCAGCAGCAGGCCCAGTTTTGGCGACAGCAGGCTGAAAGCGAGGGCGGATCCCTAGTCTGTTATCGTTGGCAAGACCTAGGGGCGGCCATTGCCAGCGGCTCCTACCGCACCCAGGGGATGTTGGTGATCCCTTGCAGTATGGGCACGGTGGCCAAGCTGGCTGCCGGCTTGAGTTCGGATCTGCTAGAGCGGGCTGCCGATGTGCAGCTCAAGGAAGGCCGCCGCCTGGTCATCGTGCCCCGGGAAACCCCCTTTAGCCTCATTCACCTACGCAACCTGACCACCTTGGCAGAGGCAGGGGCGCGCATTGTCCCCGCCATTCCGGCCTGGTACCACCAACCCCGCACCATCCTAGATCTGGTGGATTTTGTGGTGGTGAAGGCCTTGGATCAATTTGGCATCGACAGCCACCTCATCCAGCGCTGGCAAGGGATGCGTCAGCGCCAGATCCTCAAGTTGTCCTCTGAGGAGTAAACCCCGTAGCCAAGGCGAGGGCCTCCCGGCCGCGTTTTTTGGCGGTTGGTTTTCTTTCCCTGGGCTGGCCCCGTGGAGACATAGATCCTGGTTTATGATTCAAGAGCAAGTCATTGCACCTTCTGATTAACATGAAGACGCTCACGCTGCACCAGTTACAAATCTTCGAGGTTGCCGCCCGTCACCTCAGCTTTACCCGCGCTGCTGAGGAGTTGTACTTGACCCAGCCTACGATTTCGATGCAGATCAAGCAGCTCAGCAAAGCCGTGGGGCTGCCCCTGTTTGAGCAGGTCGGCAAGCGGCTCTACCTTACAGAAGCCGGCCAGGCTCTTTACCAGACTTGCCAGAAAATCTTTGAGCAGTTGAATCAATTGGAGATGACCCTCGCTGACCTGAAGGGACTAAAACAGGGGCGGCTGAGCATTGGGGTCGTCACCACTGCCAAGTACTTTATTCCTCGCCTGCTGGGGGCGTTTTGTCAGCAGTATCCCGGTATCGACGTGTCCCTGAAGGTGCTAAACCGGCAGCAAGTTCTGGAGCGGCTGAGTAACAACATGGACGACCTCTACGTGATGGGGATGCCGCCAGAGGATCTGGATGTGGTAGCCCAGCCTTTCCTGGAAAATCCCTTGGTGGTGATGGCCCCCATTCACCATCCTTTGGTAGGCCAAAAGCAGATCCCCTTGGCCCGCATTGCCCAAGAGCCCTTCTTGGCCCGCGAGCCCGGTTCTGGCACCCGCATGGCGGTGGAGCGGCTCTTTGACAAGCACAACTTAAAGCTCAACATTCGCATGGAGATAGGCAGCAGCGAAGCCATTCGCCAGGGTATTATCGGTGGGCTGGGCATTTCGGTTTTGTCCCAGCATGTGTTGGCTCTAGGGGGGTGGCAACAGCATTTGGCCATCTTGGATGTGGAGGAGTTTCCCATCCAGGGGTTTTGGTATCTGGTCTATTTGCGCTCCAAGCGCCTTTCGCTTGTGGCTAAGGCTTTTGCTGATTTCCTGCTATCTCAGGTTTCTCAGATGGAGCTGGATTTTCTTGCAAAAGAGCAGCACAGATCCCCTCTAAATTCCAACCCAGATCAGCTTTCTGGCAGAGAGGATGAAAAGCATTTACCAGCTCTTGCCGCAGCCCCTGGAGGCCCTGGAAATCACGGGTAAAAAAGACCCGTAAAAACGCCAAGTAGGCCCGTGCCCAGTTGTCTTGGGGATTCAACTTGACAATTTGTTCAAAATGCTGCTGGGCTGCTTGCGGCCGCAACAGAGCCACCTCCAGCAACGCCAGCTCGTAGTGGCTTTGGATCTGCTTTTCCCGCTGGCCCTGGGCGGCTGCCCAGTGGTGTTCTCCCTCTAGCAGTTGGCGGATCAAAGCTCGGTCCGGATCGGTGAGAAAAGTTGGATATTGCAGCGTCGTCCAGGCGTTGAGATAAAGGGAGAGGGCCTCGGGCTCCCCCTGCACAGCCGCCTTGGCCGCCTGTCGTAGGAGAAAGAGGGGATCTCCTGGGGAAATAGGGGATCCCCCTTTCCCGCCGCGGGATCCCTTCCAGGGCTGACTGAAAGACCGGCGCCTTCCTTGGGGGGATTGCCACTCCAGGTGGAGGATTCCTTCTTTTGTTGCTAGCTCTGGCCAGGCCAAGATCTCCTCCACCTGCCAACTGCCGGGGGCGTAGAGCAGCAGGCGGTTTTGGCCAACCACCCAGGCCCGCTTGGCCAAGACCTGCCCCTGGGAATCTTCCAGTCGCGCCCAGACGAGGGTTCGGGCCAAGTCCTGGGCTGGCCCCTGCCACTGCAGCCGCCAGGCTTGGGTTCCTCCTTTGAGCTGCAGCAGCTCCACCTCCTCCGCCGGAGCAGGCAACTCTCGCAGCACAACCCTGGGCTTGGTGGGGAAGTAGGTGTACAGCCAGCCCACCGCTGGCAGATCGAACTGCTGCCGCTGCCAGTCGGGACTCTTGTCTAGGAGTTGCCGGATTTGCTCCTTGGCTGGACCGTAGGGGCCGACAATTCCCTGCTCCCCTGGCGCGTCCACAAACCCATCCAAGAGCGCCAGCTCCACCTCCGGCCAGGGAGTTTGCCCGGCACTACGGAAGGTAATTGGCCAGCGCTGCAAAGCTGCCAGGTAGCTGAGCGTCTCAGACGAAATCAACTCGGTGTTGGGGAGGACGCCTAGGGTGGTGGTCAAGCCTGGCTGCACCAGGGATCCAATCCATCTCGTCAGCTCCTGCTGGGGGTGCTGCCCCTGCCAGTGCATTTGGATCCCTTTCCAGAGAGGAGCTACGCCGGGAGTGAGGGGCTGCCCCAGGTTAAAGAGAGCCAGGGATCCCAGAGCTAGGCTTATGCCAACTCCCTGGCGCAGCGCCTTTTGCCCCCAGCGTCCCCCCAGCCAACGCCAGACTTTGTCCAGACCACCCGCCGAGAGAAGGGCCAGCAGGGGCAATAGCGGCAGCGTAAAGCGCACATCCTTGATGGCCACCAGGGTGTAGAGCAAGTAGCCCGAGCCGTAGAGGCCCCAGAGGAGAGCCTCCCGCCGGCTTGGGGATCCCCAGAGCGAAAGCAGCGGCAAGGGGCATAGCCAAGGGCTCGTTTGCAGGGGCAAAAAGCGCAAATAGGCCGTCCACCAGCACAGGGATCCCGCTGGGCAGGTGATGTAGTAGTGGGCGGTGTCGGCATAGGCCCAGCCGTTGCTGAGTACAAACAGCCAGTTGGCTCCATACCAGGGCCAGCACAAGAGCAGCATGACCCCCATCCCCAGGGTCAGGTGGGCCAGCCGCACCAGCCAAGGGATCCTCACCCCCAGCAGAACAGCCAGCAGGGGCGGCAGCAAAAACAGCACTCCTGTCCACTTGGTCAGCAGCACCGCCGCCACCCCTGCCCCCACCCCCACCGCCCCCCACCAGGAGGGATCCTCCCCATAGGCCCAGAGCGCCCAAAAAGCCAACGTCACCGCCACCACCAGCGTCAGCTCCAACATGTACACATGGGCCAGGGCCGCGATCCCTGGGTAAAGCACCAGCAGCACTGCTGCTAGCCAGCCCACTGCTTGGGAGTGGTAAATCCGCTGGCCCAGCCGCTGGGTTACCAGGGTCAGGATCCCCAACAACGCCAGATTGAGCAACTGCCCGTCTGCCCGGCTAAAGGGGTGCAGAGCTGCCAACGGGATCCCCAGCCAATAGGCCAAAGGCGGGTAGCGCTGGTTCAAGTGCAAAAACTGCTGCCACCACAGCCCTTCCCAGCGAAACCGCCGCAGGTGCTCCCCAAATGCCTGCGCCTGCAACAGGTGCTGCGCCTCATCCCAGGCCGGTGGCAGGGGATCGCTCCAGTTCCAAACCAGCAGCAGCAACAGCGCCGCCATCCCCAGTCCGGCCCAGGCCTTGAGCAAAGGGATCCCCCCCGGTCCTCTTGCCCCCGCCAGCCAACTGGATGCCCTCTCCATTGCCTTGGCCCTGATTCCCGACGCTACACTCAACTTGGGCTGCCCTTAGACAGTACCCACCTCCCCATGACCGTTCCACCCTCTAGTCCCACAGGCGTTTGGATCCTCCCCGATCAGCTCCACCCGCAGCAAGCTGCCCTTGTCTCCCTCTCGACTCTACCCCCCCACCGCGTTGCCGTTCTTTTCATCGAATCCCACGCCTGGGCCAGCTCCCGCAACCATCACCAGCAAAAGCTGGTCCTGGTCTGGTCGGCCATGCGCCACTTTGCCCAGGAATTGCAGCAGCGCGGCCACCCCGTCACCTATGTGGAAGCCGAGGGCTATGCCGAGCCTCTACAAGCCTGGGCCAGGCAAAACCAGTTGCAACAAATCCGCCTCATGCAGCCCGCCGACATCCCCGTCCGCGAGGAGGTGGAAAAGCTGAGATCCGTCCTCCCCTGCCCGCTCCTAGTCCTAGAAAACAACCACTTCCTATGGACAGCTCGCCAATTTATCGACTGGGCCCTAGGCCGCAAGCGCCTCCTCCTAGAGGACTTCTACCGTCAAGGGCGCAAACGCTTCCGCATTCTGATGGACGGCTCCCAGCCCCTCGGCGGGCGCTGGAATTACGACCGGGAAAACCGCCAGCCTCCCCAGCCTGGCCGACGCTACCCTCCCCCTTTGACGTTTCCCCCCGATGCCATCACTCAGGCGGTGATGGAGAAAGTGCGGCAACGTTACGGCCACCACTTCGGATCCCTGGAAGGCTTTGGCTGGGCTGTTACTCGCACCCAAGCCTTGCAGGTGCTTGAGGACTTCATTCAGCACCGCCTGCCTTACTTCGGTCCTTGGCAGGACGCCATGCAAGCCGGGGAAGACTTCCTCTACCACTCCCTCCTTTCGCCCTACCTCAACCTAGGACTTCTCACCCCCCACGAAGTCATCGCTGCTGCCGAGCAGGCCTACCATCGCGGCGGGATCCCCCTCCCTTCGGCCGAAGGCTTCATCCGCCAGATCCTGGGCTGGCGAGAATACCTGCGCGGCTTCTACGAATACCAAATGCCCAACGGCTATGCCCAGAAGAACTTCTTCGGCCACCACCGCCCCCTGCCCCAGTTCTTCTGGACGGGCGAAACCGACATGGCCTGTCTGCGGCACACCCTCGGCCAGATTCGTCGCCATGGCTACGCCCATCACATCCAGCGGCTGATGGTACTCAGCAATTTCTCGCTCATTGCCGGCATCCAGCCCCAAGCTGTAGAAGCCTGGTTTCACGATGTCTTCATCGACAGCTACGACTGGGTGATGCAGCCCAACGTCATCGGCATGGGCCTTTTTGCCGACGGCGGCATGCTTTCCACCAAGCCCTACGCCGCTTCTGCCCAGTACATTTGCAAAATGAGTGACTACTGCCGCCGCTGCCGCTACAATCCCAGCGAGAAGGTTGGCGAACGGGCCTGTCCCTTCAATACCTTCTACTGGGATTTCCTGTTGCGCCATCGTTCTCTCTTGCTTCCTCTGGGAAGGATGAAATGGGTACTAGCCCACCTGGATCGCCTGCAGCCAGGGATCAAAGCCCAAATCCAAGCGCAAGCCGCTGCTTGGTGGGAGTCCACGTCCAATGCCTAGGGGCAACTCCCTGGGCCTGCTGTTTGGTATTCACTAGAATTGGAGACCCTTTTTCGCGTGCTACTTGGTTCTAAGGAGCCCACGTCATGAAATGTCCCCGCTGCGGCAAGCAAGAAATCCGTGTTTTGGAGTCCCGTTCGGCAGAAGGTGGCCAAAGCGTGCGGCGGCGGCGGGAATGCATGTCCTGTGGCTATCGCTTCACCACCTATGAGCGCATCGAATTCATGCCCATCATGGTCATTAAACGGGATGGATCCCGGGAGAGTTTTAACCGCAACAAGATCTTACAGGGGGTGATGCGCGCCTGTGAGAAAACCCCCGTGACCCTTAAGCAAATGGAAGAGCTGGTCAACGAGATTGAAGAGAAGCTCCAATTAGAAGATGTGCAGGAAGTAACCACCCTCCGCATTGGCGAGATGGTTTTGGAGCGCCTGCGGCACTTGAGTGAGGTGGCCTACCTGCGCTTTGCCTCTGTGTATCGTCGGTTTCGAGACATCAAAGACTTTGCTCACGAGTTGGAACAGTTAGAGCAGTTGGAACGACCGTCGCGCCAGGATTTAGAGCGCCTCCTCCAGGACTCCCTTGCTTCAGAAGGGAGCACAAAGTAGAGAAAATGCTCTCCAGGGGCTCCCATTTGCAACGCTTGGCGCTATGCTTGGGGTAGCAATCGCTGCTTGCCCTAGGCCTAGCGCTAGGCAGGCGGGGGTAGGCGGCGTTTAGCACTACCCTTAGAAGATCCAGATTTCACAGTGTAGGTCTTATGCAACACAACTTTCGGGCTTCCAGCCTCTCTGTAGCTCCTAGCAGCAACAACAGCTTTCCCTCTCCCGAGGCCCTGGAAACTGAGCCTAGGCCTGGGACAGTGCCGCTCCGGGTACATCAACAAATGGCCGAAGAGCTGGAGTCTGCCCGTCAACAGGTAAGCCGCCTCTCCTTGGAAAATCAGCGCTTGCGCACCCTGCATCAGCAGTTGTCTGGAGAAATTGCCGCCCTCGAGCAAGAAATTCAGGGACACGTGGGCCAGATCCTAAAGCGCCTGCAGCAACTTAACCTGCGGCTTGCTGACTCAAGTCAACAAGCTGCTGCTTCCGAAAGAGAAGCTACTACAGCGTCCTGGCGAAGGGATAACCCAACCTCCTCGCCCTACGACTTTCTCAATCGCCTTAAGCAGCGCCAAGCCCGCAGCGAAGCTTCACCCTTCTCCAGCAATGGCTACTCTCCTACCTTGAGCTTAACTGGGCCCCCTTCTGAGTCGCTTCACCAAGCCCACTTCTCCGCTGTTCCCAGCTGCCCTCCTCATGAAACCCCTGCCGCGCCCCCTTCGCCCCAGGCTAAGTACCAATTTCCTTCTCTAGAGGAGCTAATGCAGAACAGGGGGAATCCAGCTCTCTATCCCAGCGAAGCCTACCAGCGTATGCAGAAGCAGCACCATGGCTCCCAGGGATCCCCCCTACTTTGGATAGCAGCAGCTATCGTCTTAGTGGCTGGCTCTTTTGGACTAGGATTCGTAGCGGTGCAACCCTTCTTGCATAGCAGTTCCCCCTCTCCTCAAGCACCGTCGGCAGGCCCCTAGTAACAAGCAGGAATAGCAGCCCCTTTTTGGTGAGAGGGGGCGTGGTGGAGTCTGGCACCGAGCTATTTTTCCGGAGGGTCACCCCTCCAGTAGGTTCGCCGCTGATGCGTT
>NZ_JANSIT010000007.1:0-117551 GCF_047462215.1 Synechococcus sp. O70.1
TGGTGGCCTTGTCAGCGCTTCACTAGCTACCCTATCCCACACTCACCCCCACCGTCAAGACCCATAAGGGGTTTTTGCTGGTAACTGCCTTTACCCTTTGGTGCCTCGCTGAGGAAGCTGGGAAAGTACTTGCTGCCAAAGCTGGGCAGTCCTGAGTCCCCTGCCCTTGGCGTGTAGCAGGCGGGATCCCTCTGCCTGCAGATGGGGCTCTAGCTGCAGCCAGAGATAGGTTGGAGGCAGGTAGGGGAGGTACTGAGGCCACTCAATGGCAGTGATCCCAACTTGGCCCCAAAGCTCTTCCAGCCCCAGATCTTCTAGAGCCAAAGGCTCTGCCTCGCTGGCATGGGCACCAGAGGTAGGCCCTAGGCGATAGAGGTCGCAGTGGAAGAGAGGGATCCGTCCCGTGCGGTATTCCTGCACCAGCACGAAGCTGGGGCTGTCGATGGGCTCAGGGATCCCCAGTCCCTGCCCTAGCCCCTGCACGAAGGTGGTTTTGCCGCTGCCTAGGCCGCCTGCGAGAAGAATGACCAAGCCGGGGGTAGAGTCGATCCCAACCGCTTGGGGGAGGGCAAACTGCTGCCCTGGAGCAGTGAGAAGGCAGGCGGCGGTCTGCCCCAGGAGAGCTGCTAGGGATTGGGTGGCAGCAGCAGACGGCAGTACCAAAGGAGAGGCTTGTTGCCAAAGCCCTTCATCGGTGATCGCCAGATCCGCCATTTGAGATCTCCTTTTCGAGGGGCTGAGTGGGGATCGCTCTCCCCTCCTCTTGCCTAGAAGCGCGTTTTTGAGCTGTCCCTATCAAAGCCAAGCCGACCGCGATGAGGACTAGGCTGACTGCCTGAGCTACCCGCAGGGATCCCAGCATAAGACTGTCGGTGCGCAGGCCCTCGATCCAAAAACGACCAAGGCTGTACCCCACCAGGTAAAAGCCCAAGAGAGTACCGGGAGGAAGCCGGCGCCGGTAGCTCAAAAAGAGCAGGATCCCGAAGAGGCTGAAGTTCCAGAGGGATTCGTACAAAAAGGTGGGGTGGACTCGGGAGCCGTCAGGAAGCTGCAGTTGCACCCACAGACGACTATCTGGAGGCAACACCTCTCCATAGGCCTCGTTGTTGAAGAAGTTGCCCCAGCGTCCAATCCCCTGGCCAAGGCTGAGAGAAGGAACGATGCAGTCGGCCAGCAGCCAAAAGTTTAGCCGCTGTTGGCGGGCAAACAGGTAGAGGGCTATACTGCCGCCGAGCAAAGCGCCGTGGATGGCCATGCCTCCCTGCCAGAGGGCCAAAACCTTCCACCAAGGGCCATGGCGGTAGCGCTCCCACTCAAAGGCCACATAGTACAGGCGGGCAAGAGGCAGGGATCCCACCACCAGCCACGGCAGCAGGTTGGGCATGACATCCGGGGAAAGGCCACGCCGCTCTGCCAGGTGGCGAGCTAGAAAAAGGCCCAGAACAGTGGATAGGCCAATCAGCAGGCCATACCAGCGCAGACTAAAGGGCCCCCAACTGAACACCAGTGGGCCGGGGGATTGTAAGACCAAAGTCGTGAACACAGGAGCCTTCCTGAGTGGATCCTTTAGCCCACTCTACCCATCTCCCGCCCCCCCGCTCCAGCCGCAAGCTGAGGGAGAGAACAGGGATCCGCCTAGGCCAAGGGAACGGCAATGCTAGAATGCAGGCTCGACTTCTCACCGCCACGAGTGGGGGAGGGTGCGGGTTATGGCCCAAGGCAAAGCTGCTGCCGTAAACAATGGGGACGACTTGGAGAGGCTAAAGGCAGAGAAACGCAAGGCGCTGGAGCAGGTCCTGGGCCAGATCGAGCGGAATTTTGGTAAGGGGGCAATCATGCGCCTGGGGGATGCTGCCCAGATACGGGTGGAGACCATCCCCAGTGGTGCTCTTACTCTTGATTTGGCTTTGGGCGGCGGCTACCCCAAGGGGCGCATCATTGAAATCTTTGGGCCGGAGTCGTCGGGGAAAACCTCGCTGGCCCTGCACGCCATTGCCGAGGTGCAAAAACAAGGGGGAACGGCTGCTTTTGTCGATGCGGAGCATGCCTTGGATCCAGCCTACGCGGCAGCCTTGGGGGTGGATATCGAGAATCTGCTGATTTCCCAGCCGGACACGGGAGAGGTTGCCCTAGAAATTGTCGATCAGCTGGTGCGCTCTGCGGCTGTGGATATTGTCGTGGTGGATTCAGTGGCGGCGCTGGTCCCTCGGGCCGAGCTGGAGGGAGAGATGGGAGATGCCCAGCTAGGGCTGCAGGCCCGCCTGATGAGCCAAGCCCTGCGCAAGATTGCGGGCAGCGTTAGCAAGACAGGCTCGATCGTTCTCTTCCTCAATCAGTTGCGCTCCAAAATTGGTGGCGTCGGCTACGGTCCCCAGGAAACCACCACGGGCGGCAATGCCCTCAAGTTCTATGCCTCAGTACGGCTAGATATTCGCCGCGTGCAAACTCTGAAAAAAGGTGCAGAAGAATACGGGATCCGAGCGCGGGTTAAGGTGGTGAAGAACAAGGTCGCTCCCCCGTTTCGGCGGGCGGAATTTGACATCATTTTTGGCCAAGGGATCTCCAACGTCGGCTGCATTATTGACCTAGCCGAGGAGATGGGCATTCTTAAGCGGCGCGGCTCTTGGTATAGCTACAAGGAAGAAAACATTGCCCAAGGGCGAGACAATTTGGTTCTTTTCCTAAAGAACAACGCGCAGCTACTGGCGGAGGTAGAAGCAGCTGTGCGCGAAAAACTTTCGGCAGGAGTGCCGGTTTCTACTAGCTATCCAGCGGGAGTAAGAGAAGGAGAGCAGGAAGAGGAAGCAGCCTTTGCAGAGGAGGAGCTCTGGGAGAGCAGCTAAGCAGTTCCTCCCTGGGAGCGCCGCTGGCGCAGAGCCTCGTAGAGCAGCAGTCCTCCCGCCATGGCCACGTTGAGGGAGTCGACGCCCTCGGCCATAGGGATCCGCACTTGGGCATTGGCCTGCTGGATGGTTGCTTCCCTTAAGCCCGACCCTTCGTTGCCCAGGAGAAAGAGGGTGGGGCAGGTGAGGTCTTGATCCCAGTAACAGGTGGCGCTGGGGGAGAGGGTAGCAGCCAAGACTTGGATGCCATGGCGACGACAGGCCTGGATCCAGCTAGCCAAGTCGGGCAAAACCCGCGGCGGGCAGCGAAACCACTGGCCGGCAGAAGCCCGCAGGACTTTGGGGTTTTCGGGATCAACGCTGTCTGTGCTTAGCCAGAGGCCATCGGCTCCTGCGGCAGCTACGGCGCGAATCAGAGCTCCCAAATTGCCTGGATCTTGCAGGGTTTCTACCACAAGGCCCAGGCGTACCCCCGACAAGGGAGGAGAGGGGATCGGCTGGCTGACAGCCACTGCCACAACTCCCTCCGGAGACTCGGTTGTCGAGAGCGCCGCCATCACCTCCAAGCTGACGGCCTGCCGCCGCAGATCCTTGGGTAGGCTGGCCAGCAACTGAGGGTGACGCTCAGCCCACTCGGGCGTGTAGCAGAGAGCTTGGAGGGGCCAGCCAACTCGCAGGGCTTCCTCGATGAGGTGGGATCCCTCTACCAAGAAGGCGCCCTGTTCCTGCCGGCCCTTGCTGCGGTGCAACTGCCGCAACTTGCGAATCCAGGGGTTTTTGGGGCTGGTGAGCAGCTCAGAAGCCATAGAGAGGATCTAATCGCAGCGGCGCAGCCGTTGGATAAAAAACCCATCCCGATCTTGCCGGTGAGGCCAGATGAGCAAGGGATCCCCTTCTGGCGCCCAATAGGGATGGGTCTTGAGGAAAGACTGGATGACTCCCTCGTTTTCAGCAGGGTGCAGCGTGCAGGTGGCATACACCAACAGCCCTCCCGGCTTCAGCCAACGGCCTGCCACTTGCAGAAGCTGAGCTTGCAACTGGGCCAACTCGGCAATCCGCTCGGGGGTTTGTCGCCAGCGAGCGTCAGCACGGCGGTGCAGGGTGCCTAGACCAGAGCAAGGGGCATCCAGCAGCACGCGATCGGCGCTTTGCCACGGGGGCAAGGGGGCAGGGGGTTGGGCAGCGGCGCTCAGGGCCAACAGGTCGATGGCCAGGGGACGGATCGAGCTCAAGCCCAAGCGCTGCACATTTTCCTCCAGGCGGCGCAGGCGGTGGGGGTGGCGATCCAAAGCCCAAATCTCGCCGCGATCCTGCATCCGCTCGGCTATGTGCGTGGTCTTGCCCCCCGGAGCGGCACAGCAGTCAATGACCCGTTCCCCCGGCTGAGGATCCAGGCAGTGCACTACCTGCTGAGCACTGGCGTCCTGAACGCTCCACCAGCCCTCGGCAAAGCCAGGTAGGGCTCGAATATCGCCGGCAGAATGTCCTAGCCGCAGAGCGCCTGGCACGTCGGGGAGAGGGGTAGCCTGGATCCCCACGGCTGCAAAGGCTTGGCTAACCTTGTCGATCCCTGCCCGCAGGGGGTTAACCCGCAGATCCAGATGGGGCGGCTGGTTAAACCAAGCGCACAAGGCTTCGGTTTCAGCCGGCCCTAGGCGCTCCCACCACAGACGCACCAGCCAGTCGGGAAAGCTGTGCCGGATCCCCAAGGCTTGAATGGGATCAGCAGGCAGCCTTTCCTGCAGGGGCTGGAGGGGATCCCTTTCCGGCTGCGCTAGCACCTGGCGCTGGTAGGCGCGCAAGATGGCGTTCACCACCCCTGCTAGCGATCCCAGACCCACTTGGCGGGTCAGTTCCACACTGGTGTGGATGGCGGCCCTGGGCGGGATGTGATCCAAAAAGGCCAGTTGGTAAAGGCCAAGGTGGAGAATGAGCCGCAAGTCGGGGGGCTGCTTGGAAGCAGGGTGGCGGGCGAAGCAGTCAATCAGGGCATCGAGGGTGCGGCGACGGCGGGTAACACCGTACACCAGCTCGCTGACCAGGTGGCAGTCGGCAGGGCTCAGGTGGCTGCGGGCCAACAGCTGCTCTAGCACGACGTCAGCGTAGGCGTTGTGTCGCTCAATCTTCTGCAAGGCCAACAGGGCCAGTTGACGCGCGTTCATGCTCGCCCCGCCAGGCTTTTTGTTCCTGGGCGATACTGGAGAAGCTCCCTAAGGGATCTCATCATGCCTTACAGCAGCGCCTTTCTAGAGGTCATCCCCGCCATTGACCTCCTCCAGGGCCGCGCTGTGCGCCTCTACCAGGGGGATTACGCCCAAGCCGAGCAAGTGGCTGCTGACCCCATCCACCAGGCCGAGGTGTGGGCGGCCCAGGGTGCTCCTCGCCTGCACGTGGTAGATCTGGACGGGGCCAAAAGTGGGGACCAGATCAACCTCCCCACGATCGAGCGCATTGTCCGCCGGGTAGCCATCCCGGTCCAAGTAGGAGGCGGGATCCGATCCCTGGAGCGGGCGCGGCAGTTGCTGGATCTGGGAGTGGATCGGGTAATTGTCGGCACTGTGGCTGTAGAGGATCCCAAGACCCTAGAGGCGATGACCCAGGCCCTACCTGGTCGGATTTGGGTGGGGATCGACGCCCGCCAAGGGCAAGTGGCCACCCGCGGCTGGCTGAGTACTACGCCTCTACAGGCCACTGAACTGGTGCAGCGAGTGGAAGCTCAGGGAGCTGCTGGGATCATCTACACCGACATCAGCCGAGATGGCACCCTAGCTGGGCCCAACCTGGAGCAGTTGCGCCAGATCCTGGCTGTTTCCCGCCTGCCTGTCATCGCTTCTGGGGGGATCGGCTCGCTCACCGACTTGCTTGCCCTACTCGGCTTGCCCGGCTTGGCGGGAGCCATTTTGGGCAAAGCCCTTTACTCGGGGGCCATCTCCCTGCCAGAGGCGTTGCGCGCGGTGGGGCCGGGCCGCTGGCAGGATCTGCCTCCGGAAACCAACTTCCTATGGGCTTAGGTATCGAGCAAAGCCCCTCCTGGCCTAGCTTTGCCATACTGGGTAAACCGATAGGCAGCTGCCTGCAGCTCCGAGAGAACCTTGCCCTGACGCTGTCCATCCTAGTTCCCACCGGTTATGTCCTTTCCCGCCCTGCGCCCTGCCGTTCAAGCCCTCCAGCCGGAACTGGTGGCCTGGCGGCGCCACCTGCACAAATACCCAGAGCTGGGCTTTCAGGAAAAGCAAACTGCCGCCTACCTCAGCTGGCGCCTAAGAAGTTGGGGGATCCCGCACCAAACCGGCATTGCTGGCACTGGCATTGTAGCCACCATTACAGGAGAAGAGCCAGGGCCGGTCTTAGCACTGCGGGCCGACATGGACGCCCTGCCCATCCACGAAGCTAATGAGGTGGAGTACCGTTCCACTGTCCCCAACGTCATGCACGCCTGTGGCCATGACGGCCATATGGCTATCGCCCTAGGC
Organism: Synechococcus sp. O70.1; assembly: GCF_047462215.1. Taxonomy (NCBI): domain Bacteria; kingdom Bacillati; phylum Cyanobacteriota; class Cyanophyceae; order Synechococcales; family Synechococcaceae; genus Synechococcus; species Synechococcus sp. O70.1. The sequence goes on from NZ_JANSIT010000007.1 coordinate 6,317, forward strand.
ACGGCTAAGCTGCTACAGCAGCACCGCCACCGCCTCAGAGGTACTGTCAAGGTCATCTTTCAGCCCGCCGAGGAGGGCCCCGGTGGCGCCAAGCCAATGGTAGAAGCGGGGGTGCTGAAGAACCCGGATGTAGAAGCCCTCCTAGCTCTCCATCTGTGGAATAACCGTCCGCTGGGCACCATTGGCGTCAAAAGCGGCCCCTTGATGGCCTTTGCCGATCGCTTTCACATCAAGGTCATTGGGCGAGGTGGCCATGCTGCCCTTCCCCAGCAGACGGTGGATGCCATTGTGGTGGGAGCCCACATCGTGAGCGCTTTGCAAACCATCGTCTCCCGCAATGTGGATCCGCTGCAGCCAGCCGTGGTAACAGTAGGCCGGTTCCGCGCTGGCGACACTTTCAATGTCATTGCCCCTAGGGCTGAGATTTGGGGCACTGTGCGCAGCTTTCAACTAGAGGTGCGGGAGCTAATTGCAAAGCGCATAGAAGAAATCGTGGCCGGCATTTGCCAGGCTCACGGAGCCACCTACAAGTTTCAGTACGAGCGGGGCTATCCAGCAGTTGAAAACGATCCCAGGCTAACAGCCCTCGTGGAACAAGCTGCCCGGCAGGTATTCGGCCCAGAGGCCGCCATCCTCCCCGAGATGACCATGGGGGGTGAGGACGTCTCGTTTTTCTTCAACGAGGTTCCTGGCTGCTACTTCTTCCTGGGATCTGCCAACCCTGCCAAGGGGCTGGACTATCCTCACCACCACCCCCGCTTTGATTTTGATGAGGCTGCCCTCAGCCTCGGCGTGGAGCTGTTTCTGCGCTGCATTGAAAACTACACTGGAAAGCGCATTCTGGAGTAAGTAGCAGCGAGACAGCTTGTAACATGGAGTCCGCTAGGGTTCTCCTCTAGTCCTTGATTCACCGGACAATTGGCCACTTTGTGGCATAACCAACCTTCTGCCTTGACGTAGATGGGCTGAGCTAGTAGTCTTGCAAGTACATCTTTTCTGGTAGGCATTTTGCCTAGGCTAAAGTTGGCTCCGTCTTTAGCCGGTGGGCCTTATGGGGGCAAGGAGCAACTACCTGCAGCTTGCGGGGAAGTCACGCCTGTGGAGATCCCTCTGGCGGGGTGGTAGGGGTGGACTCTGCCACTAGCCATGGGTCGCTGAAGCAGGAAGAAAGCCTCAACCCCGAGCGAAAGTCTGCTTTTGCCCGGGGTTGTATAAGTCTTTCAGAGCGGCCTCAGCAAGTCGGCCCCTCCCCTCCCCGGCAGTAGCAAGGGTTTCATGGGATCTGGAGTGGGAAGGGCAGGGGCAGCCTTCAAGTCGGGAGGAATGTACAGAGGCTTGGGATCGGGATCCCCGCCAAAGGCCAGCACAAGGGCCCGCAGCAGGGCTTGACGTTGCTGGCGGCTCAAAGATTGCACAACGGCTTTGTCCCGAGTGTAGGGGTTGACTGTAAGACGGTTAGCCCCAGGGTACTGTTGGGCAACCATTAGCTCGTTGGCATCGCAATAGTCAGCTAGTGTCAGTTGCCAATCAAAGCGATCAGTGGGGGAACGCCCAGCCACCTGCAGGTGATAGAGCATCATCCGGCGCACCAAGGTATCTTCTTCAGGCCGGGGGCCGCTGTCATTGGGGTTAATGGGAGTGTAGGTGTTTTCCAGCGGCAGATCCGGCAGGGCCTCATACACCCGCCGCGCCGCGTCAGGGATTAGCCGCAACTGGGCATAGGCAGGCCCCGCTTCTAGCAAAAAGGCAGCGGTGATGCCCAGCCACCCTTGCAAAAAAATTTGTTTCCTCATCCTGCTTGCCCCAAAACTAGTCGATGCTCAATCCATCCACCACTTGGGGTTGAGGACGCGGCTTGAGGGGGGCAGAGTGAGCGAGGCGCTCCTGTTGGCGGTGCTTTCGGAAGTAACCCTGCCAGTGGCTAAGGACATCGAGGGTGTCGCCTCCATGCCGAGTGTAGCGCTGCCGCACCTTGCACAAGACAGGGGTATTGACGCATACGCCAGAGACGATCACCTGCCCTCTACTTAAAGCGGGTAGTTCTTGGAGGAGATCCCGGCCAGCAGCCTCGACGCTATGGCGCAAGTTTTCCTGATCGGCAGGGTTGACAATTCGCATCAAAAACTGGCTCATGCACTGCGAAAGGATATCTGAATCTAGCTTACCGGGTCGTTGCGTGATCAGCCCTACCCCCAGCCCAAACTTGCGTCCTTCGCTAAGAATAGTGCGCAACACTTGTTTGCAGCGGGAGGGCTCATGCGCAGGAGCAAAGCGATGCGCTTCCTCTAGCAAAATGAAAACAGGATAAGGCAGGTAGTTCTCATCTCCTGGCTGAATTTTGCCCTTTTCGGTGTTGATGCGGGCATGGTTAGCCTGGCGCAAAATAGCAGCGGCGATAACTTGCTGTTCTTCTTGGCTGATTTCGTGCATCTGGAGAATGGTTACTTGACCCGGCTCAAATAAATCCCTAGGAGCCAGGTGCTCTACGTTACTAAAGTAAGGGGAGCGAGCAATTTGTTCCAGCTTCCACTCCAAAGCAGGGGCCGAGGATCCTTGGGATCCGTCTTCTCTGGAGTCTGCTTCGTTAACGGCCTCGATCAGATCCTGAATTGTCCAGTGCAGCGGGTCAAACTGAGTAACCTTGCGGAAGGCTTTCTCCAGAAAAGATTTCTGTCGCTCGGTGGTCTCTGGAAGCAGAGCAAGGATGTCAAAAAATTTGAGAGAAGACACCCGAATCTTAATTTCCTGAGGAGAAAGAACCTTGACCCTAGGTCTGTAGCCATCTTCCCCTACAAACTTGGGATGAGACTGCATTTCCGCTAGAGTGTGGTATTCTCCATGCGGGTCAAAAATCAGGACAGCAGCGCGGTTTTTAGGCAACATTAGCTCTTCCACCAAAACTGCTGCTGTGTAGGATTTGCCGGAGCCAGTTCCCGCCAAAATGGCTAGATGAGTGCTGACCATTTCTTTGACATCCAGGACCACAGGAACTGCTCCTTCCTCGCGCAGCAGCAGGCTGCCCAAATGGGCCCCCCCAACTGCTGTTTCCTCCCGCTTGTTCAAGACGGATTTCAAAAGCTGATTGGAAGCCAAAAAGACCTTAGCGCCCGGCTCCGGGGAGCGGCGGGGGTTAATAAAGCCCATAGCCCGATCGAAATAGCCGATGACTTCGACGGTTACAGCGTAGATCTCCGGGTTGGGATGGGTAAAGCCAACTAGGGCCACAATGGTGCTGGGATCGATCTCCGTGTCGGCAAAGATGCGGTCGGGGATGTGATCCAAAAGCTGAACCTGTCTAATTTTACCCAAGATCTTTAGAGGTTGGGACTGAGAATCTCGCACCTCGTAATAGACAAAATCGCCCACCTTTACCGCTTGGGTATTGGAGGTAATAAACACATATTGGTTGGAGGTCTCGCCAGGGCCTTTGACGGTGCCGATCACCTCCGGAGTATCCTCCGCCGGGAAAGAGGGGCTTTCTCTAGGGCGGCCATTGGAAGTGTCCAGAGTTTTTTGGTTCATCGGCGTATAGCTCCTACGGTTATTTTCCAAGCCAGTTCCTTGCTTAAAATTTGCAGAGCTCGTCGCTGGGCGGGGTCAGAAAACATAGGTATGATATCGTTTAAGACTTGATAGACAAGGTGGTTGGCAAAATTACCACCGCTGCTTAAGAGCAGTCCATAGTACGAAAATTGGGTTTGGCCTTGAGGGTTGAGATGAAAGCGTAGAATTTCCTCCTGGCTCATGCGAAAGACAGGCGTGTTGACAGGCACCACTACGCGCGGGATCCCTTGCCAGCCACAACCCCTTTCTTCGTCCAAAGCTCCTATGAGGATTACCGAAAGTAATGTACGCACCTCATTTTGCAAATCAGGAGAGAAATAAGGATCCGGCTGGCTGGAAAGACGGGGCCCAGCGTTAGGAAACATGGGGTTTAAAATTTGACTGTTGTAAACTAAGCCCACAGCCCAGTGCCGTTGGTTGCTTTCCAGCTTGACAAAGCTGCCAAAGCCATAGTCTTCAGGGGAGGGAGGGTTTTTGACCTCTAGAGCATCATCCACCTGTACCACGTAGTCGCAGTGACTGTTGGAGCGAACCACCTTGCCCAGTCTCATCAGATCCGTCTCCGCTGCAGCTTGCTAAGGGTTTTCCGCGATAGCCGGAGGTTAAGCTTCTCGCGGCTGGCCCACTCCTGCATTAGGCGCAAGAAAAGGTTGCGATCTTCATTGCGGATAACGGCCACCTGATCTGCCGTCTCCAGTACATACGGGTAGCCTCGGCCAATAATTACCTCACAGCGTACCAAATCTACCAGCCAGTCCAACAGGCCTGCCTCGTAAACCCAAACGGGAATCTCTAGTCGAGCTGGAAAGTTCTCGCTAGTGGTGCGTAGGTAAACAAACCCCACTCGCCTTTGCATTTCCTGATAGCGGCTGAGGATCCCCTCTTGAGGATTGAGAACGCCACTGCAGGCACAGACAAAGAAAGGGGTTCGGTCTCCCCACTCTAACCAGGAGCTAAGGAGCTGCGCATCGTGTAGGTAGGGAGCTTCAGGAAGATCAAAGCAGTGCCTTAGCAGTGTTACCAAATCCGAGCTGTACGTAGTGTCAATGTAAGCTACAACAGGGATCCGGTTTTGCTCACTAGCTCGCAGTACCTGTAACAAGCACTCCACATAGAAGTCTTGACTCTTAGCATCAAGAGTTTCAGCAAAAGTGGCCACCAATACCCCATCCAAGAAGGCTAGTTTTTGGGATCCAGGTCGAGATTGCCAAATATATTCGGCAACTTTTTCTGTTTCCATCTGAAAGCGGCGCCTGTTGACGATACTCTCTTTGGGCTCGCCGCTACTTCCCGCTTCCAAATCTCTTGGCGTTAGCACATCGACCTGAATATCCTTTTGGTATAGGCCCTGGTCGCAGTGATAGTTCTCATACCAGCCAATCTGCACTAGGGCTACCGGTATTGACAAATCTTTGCTGGGGTAGATTTGGGATCCATCTACTGCAAAGGTAGGGATGTTTTTAATAACTGGTCTTGCCCATTCATAGCTTTCTTCATAGCTATTCCACTTTTGCTTAAAAGGGACTGTCCAGCTGGAGTAAAGATCCCATTCCTGAGTAGGCAAGGCACCTGGGAAAGCCAATCGAGCTACTCTTTCAGCAATCTTTGCGCTTGACCACTGGCATAATTTCTCCATCGCCTGGCGGTACCACTCTCGGCGCTCTGAAAGCCCTCGATCGAAAGTAGCAAAAGCCTCGCGCTTCTGCCGTAAAACAGCCAGCACCCGGTCAGCTCTAAAAACCATGACTGTCATTCCTCCTCATCATCCGGAGTGCCTTTCCACGCGAATGATGTTTTCCGTCACTTGCTCAAAGGTATTGTCATGGCTGATTACGAATAGCTGCTCAAAGGAACGCAAGTTGGTAATGGCTTCCGCTAGTCGCTGGCGGCGCTGGGCATCCATGTTGGCAGTAGGCTCGTCAAAAAAGGCAATGTCCAACTGTCCCAGTACCTTGAGCAAAGCTAAGCGAACAGCTAGAGCTGCTGACATTTGCTCTCCTCCAGAAAGGCTGGCAAAACGTCGTTTGGCCCCCCCTCTTTCTTGGATGCGAATCTCATAGTCGGGTTCCCAAGTAAGGCTGACATCAGAGCGGTTGAGAATTTCGCGAAAGAGGTGATCGGCAACAATGTTGATCTGTTGCAGGTAGTACTGGGCAATTTGAGGACCGGCTTTTTTGTAGGTATCTCGACTAAACTTAATGAAGCGGTGCAGCCGCTCTTTTTCAGCTCTTTCCACCTCAGCTTGCTTTAAGGCTTGCTTCACCTGTTCCAGTTGCTGCAGTCTCTCCTGGATTTTCTGCAACTGCGGGGAAAGGCTTTCCAGTCGAGCTTGGGCTTTGGCTTTTTGGATCTCGGTAGACTGCAAAAGGGATCGAAGATGTTGGTGCTCCTGCGGCTGGTAGAAGGAGGTTAGCGGATCCAGATCTGCCTGCAGTTGAGCTAGTTGAGTTTGCAACTCTTGCTGTTGGGCCTTGAGTTCGGCTAGTTTTTGTTCCCGCTCGGTTAGCAATTTGGCAATAGGCTCCGCCCGTAGGTAGCGTTCGTGATCTAAGCGGTATCTTTCGCGTTCTTCCTGTAGGGATCCCAGCTCCTGCTCCAGCTGTTCAGTTTGGGACAGGGCTTCTTCAAGAGGTTGGAGCACTGCCTCTAAGTCCTGGATTTGCTGAAGGTAGCCGGCTTGCAGGCCTAGGTACTGCTCCTCCAGCTTAAGCTCTGCCTTTAGCCACTCAGCTTGGCTTCTGGGATCCCCTAATTCTCTTAAAGTTTCAGCAGTTTTTGCAATTTGAGCTTGCAGGTAATCTTTGGAGCCCTCTATCTGTTCCCAACGGTCGATCTGGGCTTGCTTTTCTTGCTTAGCTTTCTGTATTTGGTCTAAGACTAGCTGAGCTGCTTGAAGTTCATCTTGGCGCTGGGGCAAGCTTTGGGCTAGAAGCTGCATGCGAATAAAAGTTTCGTAGCCGTCGCGGTGGCGCCTCTGTTCCTCCTGCAAAGCAATGATCTTTTCATCCAGATCCAAAAGAGGATTGAGGTCCTGTTCTAGAGTTTGAATCTGCTGCTGAAGCTGATGAACCTGATTCTCAATCCGCTGATACTCTTGCTCTACTTGTGGCTTGTGGCTGAGCTCCCTTTCTAGGCGCTGGAGCTGGCTTTTGGGATCTCCCAATGCCTGGAGAGCTTGTCCAATTTCCTGGTGTTGCCGGAGAAAGTTGTGCTCAGCCTCAAGGCTCCACTGAAGATCCTCAATTTTGCGTTGCCGTTCGTTTTGCAAGTGTGTCAATTGCTCAATTTGAGCCTCCAGCTCAGGGATCTGGGCAGTCAAGCCAATTAGGGGCTGCAGGGCCTTGAGCTGCCTCTGGATGTCAGCCAGTTGCTGGCGCAGTTGAGTCTCATCTGTTTGTGGGGCAAGATCCTGAAGGATTTGGTGGATTGACTGCAGCAAACGTTGGTTCAGAACCAAAGACTGATACAGGACTTCCGGGAGCTGCTGCCATAGGGCCTGAAACTGAGGGTAGTTGCGTTGGTAGACAGCTAGCTCTTGGATAAGCTCCTGGATGCGGCGATGGCACTCGGTAAGTTGGCAAGAGCTTTCCTCAAAAAGGTCTTTCAGCTCTTGTTGAAACTGCCGTGCTGCTGCGATGCGGCTTAGCTGAGTTTGCAGCCGTTCTCGTTGAGCCTCTAGGCTGGGTAGGCTGGCTAGTCGCTCCAGGTCGGCCTGTCGTTGTTGAAGCTGCTGCTGCAGGTGTTCCAGTTGGGTGCGGGCCTGCTCCCACTCTCTCTCTTGTTGTTTAAGTTCAAGGCGCAAGGTCTGAAAGTAGGCTAGCTTTTGGCTAATTTGGTTATAACGTTGTTCCAATTCAGCCTGCCTTTGGCAGAGAGCTTGCAAGGAAAGCCTATCGGCTTCCATTTTCTGCAAAAGCTGAAGCTGTTGCTGATATTCGGATCCGCGCAACTGTAGCTGGTGAAGATGCTGCCTCAGCGCTTCCCGCTGGGCCATTAGAGTTTGTCGGATCCCTCGTAGCTTTTCTTGCTCGACAATGAGGTTTTCCAGCTCTAGATAGCGCCTATAGGCTGGTTGATGCTGTTGACAAATGATCTGGGCTTGCTCCGCTTCTTGAACTCGGCTCTGTAGGAGTTGACACCATTCAGCTTGGGCTGACCACTTTCCTTGTAGTTGTTCCCATTCCTGGTATAGCTGTAGCAGGGTATTGAGCTGCTGAGTCCAGCGGTCTTGTTGGCGCTCCAGCTCTTCCTGGAGCTGAATTTTAGGTGCAAGATCTTCTAGCTCCTGTTTCCAGCGCTGTAGCTGGCTTAGTTTTTCCTGAAGTCTTGCCAGTTGATTTTCAACGTTCTGCTTTTGCAAGAGTAGGTTCTCTCGCTGCCTTAGCCACTCCAAGCGCTGCTGCTGTTGCTTTTCCAACTCCCGCAGCTGAGCCTCTATGGCTAGGAAGCGCTGGGCCCCTGCTCGAGATTGCTCTTGCTCTGCTCGAGCTTGCTTGGCTTCTGCCCATAGCTTTTCTGCTTGCTCAAGGGATAGATTTAGTAGCGATCTCTTTTGCTCCAGTTGAACGATTTGCTGTTCAAGTGTTTGGATTTGCTCAAGCAGCTTCTCCAGGTGTTCAAGCTTCTGCCTAGTTTCACTTAGGGTATGGGTGCAGTGATTGAGATGTGTTCGCCAGTAGTTTAACTCCCGCTCAATCTCTTGCTGTTCTGATTGGAGTAGATCCCAGTCTTGCAGTTGTTGATGAAGCAGCTCGATTCGGTGCTTAACAGCCTGAACCTGTGCCTCACTGTATTTTTCAACCGTCTGCAAGTCCTTAGCAACCTGCTGGTATTCTTCTACCTTCAAGATACGGTCGAAGACTTCTTTTCGTTCTTTGCTTGTTTTGAGAAAGTCTGCTGTAAATGTACCCTGGGGCACGCCGATAGTTGTAGCAAACAGCCGTGCTAAATCTGTACCCGCCGGCACTCCCAAGTGTTGCCTTAGCCAAGCCAGTACATCCGTCTTTCGCTCGCAGTCTAGGCGCTGCTTGAGCTGTGGGTCGAAGAGGCGATAGCCCTGGGCTACACTGCGGCGGACACTGTAGGTGCGCTGATCCCATTTCGAGACAAACTGTACAGTGGCCACCGCATCGTTGGCGCCTGTGCGAATCAGCTCCTCTTGGTTGTAGGGACAGTAGTCAAACAGAACCCAAGCAATGGCCTCCAGAATGCTGGTTTTTCCGGCTCCGTTTTCTCCACAGATAGCGTTGATACCGGGTTCAAATTCAAAGACAGCTTCCTCGTAGGCCTTAAAGTTCTGGAGAGCTACCGAGAGGATCCGCATGATCAGTCTTCTTCTCCTACAAAGGCTCCGCTCAGGCGGGTGTATATCTCTGCCTCGCTTTGTCCCTCCAAGACTCTTTCTTTGAGATCCAAAAGCAGCTGCGCCAGCTCCTTGCTGCGCTTCCGGTAGTGGGCATGACTGCTCAGCAGATCCCTATAGATTTTCTCTTCAACTTGGAGCCTTTGCTCTTCTTCAAGGGAAAGAGCGGCCGAGCCAATCTCAAGAGAATTGGCCTCGAAACGAAACAGGACAACCAGGGCACCAGTAAGCTGCTGAATTTGCCGTTGCAGATCTCGGCTATCCAGCTCGTGCTTGGCAAAGCCCACCTGACCTACCAGCCGCAACTCTACCAGCGGCTCTGGCCCGTCGCCTGGCGGCCCAACTTCCTTGGCCATGGCAAGGGCTGCTGCAGCAATTTCGGCAGGCGTTTCTCGACCCTTAGCCTCGAGGTAGAGTCGCTGACAGGGTCTTTGGTAGTAATCCTGCACCAGCTCTGCCTGGGGCGGTCCCTCTCCCCAGCGGACGCGATAAGCCCCTCGCGAAAGATCCCATTCAGCAGTACTGGTGGCCTCCAGCGATCCTGGATTGAAGATCCAGCCTTCTTCTGCATAGCTTTTGTGGATATGTCCCAAGGCTAGATAGCCCACCCCCACCTCCCGTAGAGGCAGGAGATCCCGGTAGCGCAAGGCGCCCTGGTAGCGGGCAATTTGCCCTTCCAGTCCGTGGTGGAACATCAACACCACCCGCTCGGGGCCAGGAGGCAACTGCCGAATAGCTGCCGCCAACTGCTCAATGGACTTGGGAGCTGCTGACCCGTACCACTGGGAACCGATGACCCGCACTCCACAGGGGAGATCTAAGTAGCTCCCCCGCCCATCTGACCAGGGGTGCAGCTCCAGGCCCTGTTCTCCTTCCTCTGGCTCCAGCAAAATGAGCTCTCCGTGATCGGCCAAGTAGCGCAGCCAACTGGTCTTGACACCATAGGGGCGACTGTCGTGGTTGCCCTCGATGGCCAAAACCGGGATCCCTGCTTGCTTCAGCTCCCGCAAGACAAGCTGGGCTTGGTTGAGAACTCCAGGCTGAATTTGTCGATGCTCAAACAGGTCGCCAGCAATGAGGACAAAGTCTACCCGCTTTTGAATGGCATGGCGGCGCACCACATCCCGAAAGGCCAAGAAAAAATCTTTGCTCCGTTCTGGACTGTCGTAGCGGTCGCAGCCCAGATGCACATCGGCCAAATGCAAAAAGGTGCAGGTAGAAGTGGCCATTGCCAGAGCTTGTCAGCAAATTGCTCACAGTTTAGCAAACGGATCTTGAGGGATCCCTGCCCCGCAATTTTCGGCTTCACGCCGCTGGGGTAGGCACTGCCCTTCTGCTGCCAGACCGATTATTTGGGCTAGCCACTGAAACGAGTGATCCATCCCGGCCAGCTCTTTCCGCAAGCTGAAAGTCCGTTACACAACTATGCAAAGGAGAGATCCCCAGCCTGCCGTAATCCCTCAGGTGGGAGGGGATGCCTGGCGCCTGAGTTTAATTATTGTGAAGCGACAGGGGGTTTACAGAGGCTGACCTATAATGCCAGGTAAGTCCCGCCCAGGGGAGAATCCCCAGTTTTGCTAGGGCGGGGGTGCTTCGTTCCTGGTCGCAAGAGAGGAGTTCTTGATGACAACTACACCTAGGGAGCGAGAGCCAAAAGTCAAGGTTTCGGTTGATATCGATCCAGTTCCCACCTCATTTGAGAAATGGGCCAAGCCAGGGCACTTCGATCGCAGCCTGGCGCGGGGGCCCAAGACCACGACCTGGATCTGGAACCTGCATGCTCTTGCCCATGACTTCGACAGTCACACCAGCGACTTAGAAGACATCTCTCGCAAGATCTTTTCGGCGCACTTCGGCCACCTGGCGGTGGTCTTCGTTTGGCTGAGCGGCATGTACTACCACGGCGCTCAGTTTTCCAACTACTCCGCTTGGCTGGCTGATCCCATCAATGTCAAGCCCAGCGCCCAGGTAGTCTGGCCCATTTTTGGCCAGGAGATCCTCAACGGTGATGTGGGCGGCGGCTTTGAAGGGATCCGCATCACCTCGGGCCTCTTTCACCTCTGGCGGGCTGCCGGCATCACCAATGAGTTTCAGCTCCTGGTAACGGCCATTGGCGGCTTGGTGATGGCCGCCCTCTGCCTGTTTGCTGGCTGGTTCCACTACCACAAGCGGGCTCCCAAGCTGGAGTGGTTCCAAAACGTAGAGTCGATGCTCAACCACCACCTGGCGGGCCTGCTGGGGTTGGGCGCTCTGGCCTGGGCTGGTCACCAAATCCACGTGGCCATTCCCATCAACAAGATGTTGGATGCCGGCGTGCCGGCGGCCCAGATCCCTCTGCCCCATGAATTCATCCTCAAGCCGGCCCTGATGAAGGAGATGTTCCCCAGCGTGGATTGGGGCTTCTTCAGCGGGGTGGTGCCTTTCTTTACCTTGGACTGGGGCAAGTACGCGGAGTTCCTCACCTTCAAGGGTGGTCTGGATCCGCAAACGGGCGCCCTCTGGCTGACGGATCAGGCCCACCACCACCTGGCCATTGCCGTGCTCTTTATCGTGGCTGGCCACATGTACCGCACCAACTGGGGCATTGGCCACTCCATTAAGGAGATCCTGGAAGCCCACAAGGGCCCCTACACGGGCGAGGGCCACAAGGGTCTGTACGAAGTGCTGACCACCTCTTGGCACGCCCAACTGGCCATCAACCTGGCCATGGTGGGATCCCTGAGCATCATCGTGGCCCAGCACATGTACGCCATGAACCCCTATCCCTACATGGGCATTGACTACGCCACCCAGATCTCCTTATTTACCCACCACATGTGGATAGGGGGCCTGTTTATCGTTGGCGGCGCTGCCCACGGGGCCATCTACATGGTTCGCGATTATGACCCGGCGGTGAACCGCAACAATGTCTTGGATCGGGTGATCCGCCACCGCGACGCCATCATCAGCCACCTGAACTGGGTGTGCCTATTCCTAGGCTTCCACGCCTTCGGCTTCTACGTTCACAACGACACGATGCAGGCCCTGGGCCGTCCGCAGGACATGTTCTCGGACACGGGCATCCAGCTGCAGCCCATTTTTGCCCAGTGGATTCAATCGCTGCACACCAAGGCCATCGCTAGCACTGCTCCCTATGTGGGCGCTTCGGTAAGCCCCATCTTTGGGGGTGATGTGGTGGCTGTGGGTGGCAAGGTGTCCATGATGCCGATGGTGCTGGGCACGGCGGACTTCATGGTTCACCACATTCACGCCATGACCATCCACATCACGGTGCTGATCCTGCTCAAGGGGGTGCTGTTTGCCCGCTCTTCTCGCCTGATCCCCGATAAGGCCAAGCTGGGCTTCCGCTTCCCCTGCGATGGCCCAGGCCGTGGCGGCACCTGCCAAGTCTCCGGCTGGGATCACGTGTTCCTGGGGCTGTTCTGGATGTACAACTGCATCTCGATTGTGATCTTCCACTTCAGTTGGAAGATGCAGAGCGACATCTGGGGCACCGTCAACCCGGACGGCACGATTGAGCACCTCACCGGAGGCAACTTTGCAGCCAGCGCTATCAACATCAACGGCTGGTTGCGGGACTTCCTGTGGGCGCAATCGGTGCAGGTGATTAACTCCTACGGCTCAGCTCTGTCAGCCTACGGGCTGCTCTTCTTGGGCGCCCACTTCGTCTGGGCCTTCAGCTTAATGTTCCTGTTCAGCGGCCGTGGCTACTGGCAGGAGCTGATCGAGTCCATCGTCTGGGCCCATAACAAACTGAAAGTTGCTCCGGCCATTCAACCTCGCGCCCTCAGCATCATCCAGGGGCGGGCGGTCGGTGTGGCCCACTACCTGCTGGGCGGAATCGTGACCACTTGGGCGTTCTTCCTGGCACGGTTTGCCGCACTCGGCTAAGGCAAGGAGGAAGAGACAATCATGACCACTGCAACTCGTTTTCCCCAATTCAGCCAAGACCTGGCCAGCGATCCCACTACTCGACGTCTGTGGTATGGCATCGCCACCGCCCACGACTTCGAGACCCACGATGGCATGACGGAGGAGCGGCTTTACCAAAAGCTGTTTGCCACTCACTTCGGCCATCTGGCGATCATCTTCCTGTGGGCCTCTGGCAACGTCTTCCACATCGCCTGGCAGGGCAACTATGAGCAATGGGTGGCCAACCCCACCGGCGTCACGCCTATTGCCCACGCCATTTGGGATCCCCACTTTGGCAAGGCGGCAGTGGAGGCCTTCACCCAACCTGGTGGCGGTGGCCCTGTGAATGCTGCCTACTCTGGCCTCTATTACTGGTTCAACACCATTGGCCTACGCACCAACGGCGATCTCTACGCCGGCGCCATTGGCCTACTGCTACTAGCAGCGGTGTTCCTGTTTGCTGGCTGGCTGCACCTACAGCCTCGCTTCCGCCCCAGCCTGAGCTGGTTTAAGAACGCCGAAGCCCGTCTCAACCACCACCTGGCCGGCCTGTTTGGCGTCAGCTCCTTGGCTTGGGCGGGCCACCTGATCCATGTGGCCATCCCCGAGTCCCGCGGTCAGCACGTAGGTTGGGACAACTTCCTCACCACCCTGCCCCACCCAGCGGGCCTGAAGCCGTTCTTCACCCTCAACTGGGGGGTGTACGCCCAGAACCCAGACACGGCCAACCACGTCTGGGGCACCGCAGAAGGGGCGGGCACGGCCATCCTTACCTTCTTGGGCGGCTTCAACCCCAACACCCAGTCTCTGTGGTTGACGGACATGGCCCACCACCACCTGGCCATTGCCGTGCTCTTCATTGTGGCTGGCCACATGTATCGAACCAACTGGGGCATCGGCCACAGCATCCGCGAGATCCTGGGCGCCCATAACCCACCCAAGAACACTCCCTTTGGGGGCCTGTTGGGCGAAGGGCACAAGGGCCTCTACGACACGGTCAACAACTCCCTGCACTTCCAATTGGCACTGGCTCTGGCCTGCTTGGGGGTGGTGACCTCGCTGGTGGCCCAGCATATGTACGCCCTCAACCCCTACGTGTTCATGTCCATGGATCACACCACGGAGGCGGCTCTCTACACCCATCACCAGTACATTGCTGGCTTCTTGATGGTAGGAGCTTTTGCTCACGGAGCCATCTTCCTGGTGCGGGACTACGATCCCGAGGCCAACAAGAACAACGTGCTGGCGCGGGTGCTGGATCACAAGGAGGCGATCATCTCCCACCTGAGCTGGGTGTCGCTGTTCTTGGGCTTCCACACGCTGGGGCTGTACGTCCACAACGACGTCATGCAGGCCTTCGGCACGCCGGAGAAGCAGATCCTGATCGAGCCGGTGTTTGCCCAGTTCATCCAGGCCTCCCACGGCAAGATGCTCTATGGCATGAACGTGCTGTTGTCGGATCCCAACAGCATTGCCTCCACTGCTTGGCCCAACCACGGCAACGTGTGGCTGCCAGGCTGGCTGCAAGCCATTAACGACCCCAATGGGTTCCTCTTCCTGCCCATTGGCCCTGGGGACTTCCTGGTGCACCACGCCATTGCTCTGGGCCTGCACACCACCACGTTGATCCTGGTCAAGGGGGCGCTGGATGCCCGCGGCTCTAAGCTGATGCCGGACAAGAAAGACTTCGGCTATAGCTTCCCCTGCGACGGGCCGGGCCGGGGCGGCACCTGCGACATCTCCGCCTGGGATGCTTTCTACCTGGCCATGTTCTGGATGCTGAACACCATTGGCTGGGTCACCTTCTACTGGCACTGGAAGCACCTGGGGATCTGGAGCGGCAACACTGCCCAGTTCAACGAGAACTCCACCTACCTCATGGGCTGGCTGCGGGACTACCTCTGGGCCAACTCCGCTCAGTTGATCAACGGCTACAACCCCTACGGGATGAACAACCTGTCGGTTTGGGCCTGGATGTTCCTGTTCGGCCACCTGGTGTGGGCCACGGGGTTCATGTTCCTCATCTCCTGGCGCGGCTACTGGCAAGAGCTGATCGAGACCTTGGTGTGGGCGCATGAGCGCACTCCCTTGGCTAACTTGATCCGCTGGAAGGATAAGCCAGTGGCCCTGTCGATTGTGCAAGGGCGCTTGGTGGGTCTAGCTCACTTCACAGTGGGGTACGTGCTGACCTACGCGGCCTTCCTCATCGCCTCGACGGCTTCCTTGTCGGGCTAACTGCCTAGCTAAAGCAACTCCAGGGATCCCTATAAGTGGGATCCCTTTTTTACTGCTCGAACCTTGGATAGGAACTCGGTCAAGCTTTACATGGACTCGGGGGCACTTAGGCCAAGGATGCCAGTGAGCACGTTAAACAAGACCTGCCGCGTAGCTTGCACTAGTTGAATGCGGGCTTGCGCCAAGAGGGGATCCTCTTTCAAGAGAGGTAAAATGCGGCAGTTGTCGTAAAACTTGTTGAAATCGGCAGCAACGGCTTCTGCATAGCGGATGATTTTATGCGGGGCGCGCTCCTCGGCAGCGGCAATCAGCTCATCCGGCAGAGCCAACAGGCGCAACAGCAAGGCTCGCTCTTCGGGTTCTCTGTAGGGCAGTCTTCGTTGCTCCGTCAGGGCAACTTCGTCAGTTAGTTTCACTTTTTCTTCCTCCTGTAACCGCCGCAACAGGGTACAGCAGCGGGCGTGGCTGTAGTGGACATAGACCACTGGGTTATCGAAAGTTTGCTTGACAGCTAAATCCAAATCAAAGTTGATGGGACTGTCCATGCTGCTGCTGAGCAAAAACCAGCGCGCTGCGTCGACCCCCACGCCAATTTCTGGATCTTCGATGAGATCGTTTAGCGAAACAAAATTGCCAGTGCGCTTGGACATGCGCACTTCGACCTTCTCTCCAGTTTCCGGGTCAGCTTTAAACAACTTGACAAATTGGCCAATCAGGATTTCCAGCTTCACCTCTGGGTTGAAGGCCGCCACCGCTGCCCTCAGGCGACCAATATAGCCATGGTGATCCGAGCCAAGGATGTTGATCAGCCGCTGGTAGCCCCGCCGGACTTTGTCGCGGTGGTAAGCGATATCAGCCGCTAGGTAGGTAAACGAGCCATCAGCCTTCTGCACCACCCGATCCTTGTCGTCGCCAAATTCTTGGGTTTTGAAGTAAACGGCCTCCTCGGCCCCTAGCTTGGGATCCTCGCCTCGCGGCGCTCTAGCCCTATAGAGAAAACCGCGCTCTTGCAGCTCTTGCAAAGCCTGCTGGATAGCGCTCAGGCCCGTCTGGGGATCTGGCGTATGCAAGCGGCGCTCGCTAAACCAGTGATCGAACTCGGTGCGCAAC
The DNA here is from genome assembly GCF_047462215.1 of Synechococcus sp. O70.1. Classification (NCBI taxonomy): domain Bacteria; kingdom Bacillati; phylum Cyanobacteriota; class Cyanophyceae; order Synechococcales; family Synechococcaceae; genus Synechococcus; species Synechococcus sp. O70.1. The sequence continues at coordinate 22,500 of NZ_JANSIT010000007.1, forward strand.
TGCTGTAGGGTCTGCTTTTGCCAGGCCAGGATTTCCTCATAAGCAAACTCTATGTATTCCTCTAGGCTGGCTGGCAGAGGGCGGATCCCAGCCTGCACTTGCTCCAGCAGCCGCCGAGCAATATCGATCAAGTAACTGCCGTGATAGCCGTCCTCTGGCAGAGCCACTTCTTCGCCCTGGAGTTGCCGCACCCGCACCTCTAGAGACTGACCTAAGAGCCGCATCTGATTGCCGGCATCGTTAATGTAGAACTCCCGCTCCACTTGGTGGCCTGTCCAGCGCAGCAGGTTAGCCAGGGTGGAGCCAACCGCCGCCCAGCGGCCATGCCCTACGTGCAGCGGCCCTGTTGGGTTGGCAGAAACATATTCCAGCAAAATGCGCTCGGGATGAGGACTGGCGGTTTTGCCAAAGTCGTCCCCCAACCTCAACAACTCTTGCAGTCGCCTGGCCAAAAAGGGATCCCCAAGCCGAAAGTTGAGGTACCCTCCCCCTGCCACCTCAGTTTCAATATCCGGCAAATCCAGGTGTTTTCGCAGAGTTTGAGCGATCTGAGCCGGCGCTAGGCGGCAGAGCTTGGCCATTCCCAAGGGAGTAGGACAGGCGTAATCGCCATAGCGAGGATCGCTGGGGATCTGAACAACTGGCATCACGCCGGCTGCCCGCTCGGGAGTCAAGGATCCCAGTTGCCCTGCTGCGGCTGCCCGTTGAATGCTTTCGGCTACGGCAGCGGTGAGAAAGCGAATCAGGGAGGTGGATAGGGACTGGGTGACCATGGCTGAGGGTACCAAGACAACTCTGCGAAAGCTCAACTGGGCACCAGCGCGTCTCTTGATTTTGACACAACTGCCTCCTCTCTGCTCCAGCCGGCCTGGTTCTAGGGAGTGAAGACCAAAATCCTAGTGTCTCGAGGATGGCAATTTCCAACGGATGAGAGCAGTCTGCTTGCCGCGAAGCAGTTGCGGCTACACCTCTTGTTTTGATTGCCCTGCGCTGCGCAAGAGGCGTTCAGGGGCCTTCACCTCAGCCACCGCCAAAGTTACGGCGTGAAGTCTGTTGCTACTTAATGCTGACTGTAACCACCGGCACTTTACCTGTAGACAAGAAACTTTGTCTTCCAGTGAAATTAAGCAGGCTAACTCCATCGGCTTGGCAAGGTCTAGTAAGCTTGCCGATTGGGCTCGCCAAAAGGCTGCTAGCAACAGATAAACGGTAACAACAAGTAACGGCTGACTAAAGCTGGTAGTGATCCCAAAAAAAAGCTGAATAAGTTTCGTGGGACAGGAAATCCCTTCTACCTTGGAGGAGATCAGTAGGGGACAAGCGCCCTTGGAGACCTTTGTTTTGATTAAGCAAGTGCCCGATCCTAATAGCAAAACGGGCGTCAACAGCGATGGCACCATCGACCGGGCCAAGGCCAAGCGGATGTTAAACCCCTTTGATCGCTACGCCCTGGAAGCGGCTCTCCAAACCAAACGCCAGCACGGGGCCAGGGTGACGGCAATCACCATGGGGCCACCGCCAGCCATCGAGGTACTTTACGAGGCCATTGCCCACGGCGTGGATCGGGGCATTCTGATAACCGATCGCCGCCTCGCTGCTTCCGATACCTTGGCCACTGCCTACACCTTGGCCCAGACAGTTCGCTATGCGGGCCAGCCGGATATCCTCTTCTGCGGGCTCCAGACCACCGACGGCGATACAGCCCAAGTGGGGCCCCAGTTGGCGGAGCGGCTGGGGATCCCTCAGGTTACCTATTGCGAGGCCTTCGAGATCCAAGAAGGGATCTTGGTGGCGCGGCGGGCTATCGAAGGAGGATCCCAGACAGTAAGGGTGCCCTTGCCGGTTCTGGTTACAGTGGCCAACACAGCGCGACGCTTGGCCTACCCTACCCTGCGCGGCATGCAGCGGGTGCAGCGGCTCATGCGGGACGAGGCAGCACGGGCTGAGGTCATCCAGATTCTTAGCCTAGACGACATAGGGGCCGATCCAGATCGCTGTGGCCTCAAGGGATCCCCGACCATTGTGGCCGCTACCGAAAAAGTTGGGGAGATGGGCGGCCGGTGTCAAGTTTTTCAGGGGCAGCCGCTGCCCCAACTGGTGCAACAACTCACCCAAGCCGTTGACTTGTTCCGCTACACCCTGACCTTCTAGCTTCCCCACCCCAAGAGGAGTCCCAACTTATGGATAGCAAGCGGGTAGTGGTCTTTGCCGAGCAAGTAGACGGGGAGCTACAGCCCATCGCTCTGGAGTTGTTAGGAGCGGGGCGACGGCTAGCGGACAAGCTAGGAGGGATCCTGAGTGCCTTGGTCCTTGGGCACAACATCGCCCACTTGCCCCCCCTCCTCATCGGCCACGGGGCGGATCAAGTCTTCATTGCCGATCACCCAGAGCTGGCTCAATACCGCACTCTGCCTTACCGCCGCGTCATCGTGGATCTCATCAAAAGCTGGCCTCAGCCGCCCCACATCCTGCTGTTTGGGGCCACCACCACTGGCCGCGACTTGGCCCCCCGCTTGGCAGCCCACCTGGAAACAGGCTTGACCGCCGATTGCACCGAGCTGGACGTCGGCCCCTTTGAGTACACCAACAGCAGAGATCCCAGCAAGGCTGGCTTCTTCCCCGCCTGCCTGTACGCCATTCGGCCCAGCTTTGGCGAATCGCTCAAAGCCCGCATTCTTGGACCTTGGAAGAATCCGCAAATGGCCACGGTGCGCCCTGGGGTGATGCTGCCCCTGCCGTGGGACGGATCTCGCCAGGGGGAGGTGATCCCGGTGCCGGTTAACCTGAAGCCGGAGGATCTAAAGTTGCACATTGTGGAAACGGTGCGCAACCTTTCCCAGGCAGTGGATCTCAGCCGCGCCAAAGTCATCGTTGCAGGCGGCTACGGCCTGGGATGCGCGGAAGGCTTTGAGCTGATGAGGGAGCTAGCCGCCTGTTTCCCCAACAGCGCCGTTGGCTCTTCTCGCAAGGCTGTCGATGCCGGCTGGATCCCCTATGCCCACCAGGTAGGCCAAACGGGGAAAACTGTCCGTCCTCAGCTCTACATTGCCTGTGGCATCTCGGGAGCCATCCAGCACCGAGTTGGCATGGACAAGTCCCAGCTCATCATCGCCATCAACAAGGACAGCTCCGCCCCCATCTTCAAATTTGCCCACTACGGCATTGTGGGGGATCTCTACCAGGTGGTGCCAGAGCTAATTCGGCACCTGAAACAGGCTCAGGAGGAGAGGCGAGAAGGAGCCAATGTCCAACAACCCTTCCAGCAGCGGCTCCCTCTTCTACAAAGGCCCTAGAAGGACGGGTGTAGGGCCATCGTTAGCAGACCCTGCTGCCCCAGCAACAGCTCCCGCAACAGGGTTACTAGGCCCACCCAAACTACAGGCGCCATGTCTACACCCCCCAGAGGCGGGATCAGGCGGCGTGTCGGGCGCAACAGAAACTCTGTTAGGCCGACCACCAGGGAGTAGGGCAGGCGGGAAGTATCCAGTTGCGGATACCAGGACAGGAAAATGCGCAGCACAAACAGCACGGTGTAGGTTGCCAACAGCGGACCTAGCACCCAGGCAGCGAATATCGGCAGCATACGTCTTGCAAGAACTAGGGGATTCCGAGCCCAACGGGGATGTAGGCGCTCGGCTCTAACCTTAGACTCAGCTTCTTAAAACTTTAACTCCATTTCCAAGATAGTCCTACAGGCAGCCGTTAGAGACTAGCGCCATAATGGTCGTATCTTGCTGACTGCAGGGAGGGATCCCATGCAGGGAAGACTCCAAGAGATCGATATCCGCAGCATTCTCCAGCTGATCGAGTTGGGCCAGCGCACCGGCGAACTTTTCGTGGAGGCAAACCCTTCCCTCTACTGGTTCATCTTTTTCCTCAATGGGCGAATCATCTATGCCTCTGAAGGCGAAGGCAACGCTGCTCGTCTCAGGGACTACCTGCGCCGCTTCCAGCTCGAAGCTGCCTTAGACGAAATTCAGATGCCACCCAAAGCAGCGGTGAACATCCCCGAGTACAGCCGCCTCTGGTCTTTGCTGGAAAACCACAAGCTCAACCCCAACCAAGGTAAGCAAATCCTTCTGGGCATGGTGCGGGAAGTCCTCTTTGATCTGCTCAGCCTTCACCACGGCTCCTTTATTTTCGAGGCCGGCCCTCCTCTGGCCCCCCAACTGACCACCTTCCCGGTCACTTCCCTGCTCACTGAGATGGTGACCCAAGTGCAGGAGTGGAAGAAGCTGCATCCCTACATCCAGACTCCCAACCAAGCCCCCACCATCGTCAACCCCCTGCCCCTCCAGCAAACCCTGCCAGCCGCCGTCTTCAAAGCTCTGAGTGAGTGGTCGGACGGCAAAACCAGCATTCGCCAGATGGCCCGCTACCTGGGCCGAGACATCCTGCTAGTGGCCAAAGCCTTCTATCCCTATGTGCAGCAGGGGGCAATCCACCTGTCCGAGCCTGTCCCCCTTGCTGGTCCCAAGCCTAGTAGACCCCTCAAACCTAGCGACAAGCCTGCTCACATCCTCTGCATCGACGATTCCATGGCCATCCAAAAAACCGTGGAGTTCATCCTGCAAAACGAGGGCTACCAGGTTACCACCATTGGCAACCCCCTCAAAGCTCTGGGACAGGTGTTTCTCCTCAACCCCGACATGATTCTCTGCGATGTGGCCATGCCCAAGCTGGATGGGTATGAGCTGTGCGCCATGTTGCGCAAATCCAGCCAGTTCCATGAAACCCCCATCGTGATGCTCACCGGCAAGGATGGTTTTTCTGACCGAATTAAAGCCCGCATGGCGGGGGCCAACGAGTTTCTGAGCAAGCCCTTTTCTGAGAAGGAGTTGTTGACCGTCGTCGAATCCTACGTGGGCCCACCTCCCAAACAGGGCGGCAAATAGGATCAAACGGGAGAGGGAGTACCGGACGGAGGCATGCCGCATCGAAACAATAGGGGTAGCACGGCTGGCCCACAGCCCCAGAGCTGAGCAATAGGCTTCAGTCGCAGCAGGCCAATGGCTGGGGGGTGCAGGCGATGGTCAAAGTGATAGTGGATAACCAGTTACCTACCTGGAGGCCACGCAGGAACGGCTACGAAGTGCTCCGGTGAAGGGAAATGAAGGCGCCAGACATGTTTGCGGAGTCTTTGCTCCACCAATTAGGTTAATGGTTAAGAGATCAAGGAGACCGGCCAAAAATGAGTCGCATTTTGGTGGTAGAAGATAGCCAATCCCAGCGGGAGATGATCAGTAAGCTGCTGCAGGAAAACGGCTTCGAGGTCATGACCGTGGAAGATGGAGTGGAAGCTGTAGAGGCGGTAAAGCAGAACAAACCCGACCTGATTGTGCTGGACATCGTCATGCCCCGCATGAACGGCTACGAGGTGTGCCGTCTTCTCAAAGCTGACCCGCTTACTCAGAACACTCCAATTGTCATGTGCTCTTCCAAGGGTGAGGAAGCCGACCGCTACTGGGGGCTGCGCCAGGGAGCAGATGCCTATGTCGTCAAGCCTTTTCAGCCCCAGGAACTGGTGGGTACGATTAAGCGATTACTAAGGGGCTAGCCCGCTTCTATGCCTTCCGGCAGAGCCCAGGGGGGGCTCTAGACCCGGGCAAGGGAGCGGTGGCCACCTCTCCACAGGACCATCCACAGGGGGGAGCATCATGGTGGGGGATCTGGACTTGTTGATGGGGGACGAAACCCAGGAATTGAGAGAAATTGAGGCTCCTGAAGGTGAGCTATTCCTGAAATTCAAGGTTGCCACCGGCGAAGAATTTGCATTGCCGGCAGTATCAATTGTGGAAGTGATGAGCATTGGCCCTGAGAAGATTACCCCCATGCCCAATGTGGTACCGGTTTTGCTGGGCACACTCAACTTGCGGGGTGAAGTGATCTGGGTTGCAGACCTGGGGCAATTCTTGGGGATCAGTCCCCCCCTCAATCTTGAGCGTGCCGAGCTGCCTGTGGTGGCTGTGATGGATCAACAGGATTTGCTGATGGGATTGGCTGTGGACTCCATTGGGGGCATAGAGTGGCTCAAGACGGAATCGCTGCAACCTGTTCAGAAGGCTCCTGAGTCGCTAGCTCCCTTCTTGCGCGGAGAATGGGTGATGCCAGAGACAGGGGCTCACTTGCCGTTCCTGGATCCGTCGGCCATCCTGAAATCTAATCGTTGGGGCTGATGAGGAGCCACCTATAAGTTCGCCAGGAAAAGGAGGATGTATAGTTCTTATCGAGATTGCCCCCTAGACAGGGGAAACAGCTTGGAGCCTGTTCCCAAGAGATTTGCCCCAAGCTTGCTGGGGATGTGTTGTGCTAGCTCTTGCCCCCAAAGCTTTAGGGTTGGAGGGGAAAAGCAGTCCATGACCAGGTACTACAGCTTTATGGCGACCTAGCGACTTTGAGGGGTTGGTGTGGGGTGAGTTCTGTGCATTGAGGCTAAAGCAGTCCCAGAGGTAGCCAAGCAGGGAAGGGAGGAGCCATGGTTTCCAGCGCAAACAATCAGAGAGACTTCACTGAGGGAATGGTTGCCTTTTGGCGGGGAGACTACGCTGAGGCAGTGCGTCTATTCAGCCAGGTGGCCGCTGCTCAACCTCAGGATACGGCGGTCAAGCTGTTGCTGGCTTCGGCCCAGAAGCAAGCAGGGCAACTGCGGGAAGCCCGCCATACCTACGATACCATCCTCAAAACGGCCAGCGATCCTGAGGATCTGGAAGCAGCCCGTAGGGGCCTGGAGGAGCTGTTGCAGGTGGCGCCGGAGCTAGCAGAGGCTCCCCCTTTACCGCAGGAGGACGAGCTTCAGCCTCGGGAGGGGTTTGCTGCTCAACTGGAGGAGTCGGATCCTTTTTCCCAGTTTGCGTTTGAGGAGAGGAGAGAAGCTGGGGCCGATCCCCTTGCTGCGGAGAGCAACAGCTTTGGAGAATTTGCCGAACCTTTCGAGACGAGACTCTCAGTGGAGCCAGCAGCCCCGTTGGGCTCCTCTCAGCCCCTGCCCACGACTCCTCGAACAACGGGAGGGGGTGTGAAGCAACCTCAGGCAGAGCCGATGCTCGAGGACGACTTTGCCTTCCTCAACGAGTTTGAGCAACAGCCGCAAGATCTGGAAAGCGATGCTGTTACTCAATTGGCTAGCGGTGCCGATTTTCCCGAGGAGATAGGCTTTTCTCTACCCACTTTTGAGGAAGGGGGATCCCTAGAAGAAAGCTTGCCGACGGAATTGGCCGCCCCCATGAGCGAGCCGATCCCTGCCCCCGACGAAGATACAGCCAGCGCTGGCTCTACGGTGCTCTTTGAGCCTGACGAGTTGAACAGCTTGGATCGCGAACTGGCCGGCACAGGCAGGAGCGAGCCGGCGGCCCTCGGCGCCGATGAGGGCAAGACAGGAGAAACGGCTAGAACGCTACAAAGCTTGCCGACTCTCTCCGTTCCTCTCCCCAGCATACCTAGAGGGGAACTGCCTAGCCGACTGACAGCCAATCAGCTGACCCTGGCGCTGATGCAAGGGGTGGTCAGTTTGGCTGCCGGCTTGGCCATTGGCCTAGGGATCCCAGCCAACGGTGGAGCCCGCCTGCTGGCCGGCGTAGTTGGCGGGGGGGTCATTGGCACAGGAGTTGGGGCTGTCCTTGCCTCCCGCCATGCCCAGCGCCTTCGCGCCACTACCCAAGAGCTGGCCGGACACTTTGCCGCCCTGGCCCAGGGGAATTATTCCGTGCGGGCAGAGGCGAGAGGAGATGACGAGCTGGGGCGCTTGGCCGACAGCTTCAACCGGATGGCTGCTGCCCTAGAGGCCCATTTTGCTGACCTCAGCCAGCGGGCTGCTGAACAGGGGCAGGCTAAGGAAGACTTGCAACGCCAAGTGATCCGCCTCCTGGACGATGTGGAGGGGGCAGCCCGCGGGGACTTGACGGTGCGGGCGGAGGTTACCGCTGACGTGCTCGGAGCTGTTGCTGACTCTTTCAACCTGACCATTAGAAGCCTGCGGGACATCGTGATTCAAGTGAAGCGGGCCGCAGCCGCTGTGAACGATGCAGCTTTACAGAGCGAGGACTTTGCCCGCAACCTTTCTGCCGACGCCCTGCGCCAGGCGGAGGAGATTTCCAACTCCCTCAACTCCATTCAGGAGATGACAGACTCCATTCAGGAGGTGGCTGGCAATGCTCGCGAGGCAGCCAATGTCGCTGCCCAGGCTACAGAAGCAGCTGCCCGAGGCGGAGAAGCCGTGGATCGCACGGTGGCCAGCATCCTGGAGATTCGGGAAGTGGCAGCAGAGGCGACCCGCAAGGTGAAACGCTTGGCAGAATCCTCCCAGGAGATCTCCAAGATTGTGGCTTTGATCTCACAAATTGCCTCGCGCACCAACCTGCTTGCCCTCAACGCCAGTATCGAGGCCGCGCGGGCCGGCGAGGCGGGGCGGGGCTTTGCCATTGTGGCCGATGAGGTGCGACAACTGGCTGACCGAGCCGCCAAAGCTTCGAAAGAGATCGAGCAGATTGTGCTGCAGATCCAGTCGGAGACCAGCAACGTCATGACAGCCATGGAAGAGGGAACCCAGGTGGTGATCGAGGGAACAAGGCGGGCTGAGCAGGCCAAAAACAGTCTGGACGAGATCATCGAGGTCAGCCACCAGATTGATAGGTTGGTGCGGGCCATTTCTCAGGCTACCGTACAACAAACAGAGACCTCTCGCGCTGTGGCCCACCTCATGCAATCAGTGGCGCTGACAGCCAACGAGACATCCGAAGAGGCGCAGAAAGTGGCTGCTTCGCTGCAGCAGTTGGTGGGCATTGCCCGTGAGCTTCAAGCTTCCGTGGGTCGCTTCCGAGTGGGAGATGAATGAGCAAATTTGCCTGGCTCGCGGGCACTCTAGGGAGTAAGGATCCCGATTCTCCTTGGGAGCCCCCTGCCAATCAGCGCAGAGGCAAGTTTTCCTGTGTCCAATTTGTTACTACTAAGACTGTGGGCCGTAGGAGGAGCCTCCTGCCATGAATGAAGAAGCACAAAAGCGGATTCTCAACTATTTCATCGAAGAGGCCCGCGACCACTTGGCCACTATCGAGCAAGGGCTCCTCAGCTTGCGGGACACGGTCGGCGACCCTGAGCAAATCAATGAGCTATTCCGAGCTGCTCACTCCATCAAGGGGGGAGCAGCCATGCTGGGCCTTACCAGCATTCAGCGAACAGCCCACCGCCTAGAAGACTTCTTTAACATCTTTCGCTCTCGTCCGGGCGAGGTGCCAGTGGATCAGCACCTGGAAACACTGCTGCTGCAGGTCTTTGATGGTCTGACGGCGCTCTTGGACGAGCTGCAGAGCCCCCAAGGCCTCACCCAGGAGTTCAGCGCTTCCACTTTGGCAGGATTGGAGCCAGTTTTTCAGGAGGCCGAAAAGCACATTCGCAGTCTTCTGGGCGAAGGACCCCCCTCCATTCCCGCTCCGGCTGTTGCCCCGCCGTCGGCAGCTCGCAGCCTTCAGCAGGAGATGGTGGAAGTGGTGCCGCAGCAGTTGCGGCAGATGTTGGAGCTGTTCAAGCAAGGGGATCAGCCGGGCGTGCGCGAGCAGTTGCGGGAGGCAAATGCCGTCCTCAAGCAAATCGGGCAAACTCATCACTTGAAAGGCTGGCAACAGCTCACAGAAACTTTCGAGCAAGCGCTGGGCAACCCCAATGCCGATCTGCGAACGCTGGCGTTGATTGCCCTGCGGGACTTCAAGCAAGGGCAGCAGTTGATCTTGGCAGGCAGGGCTGAGGAGGTGAGTGCCTCGGCAGAATTGCAGCAGCTGGCCCGCCCGGCAGCGCCGGCTGCACCCCCTGATCCCTTGGACGTGGTGATCCAGCAGCGGATCCCGGCCCTACTGCGCCAGATGCTGGAGCTTTTCAAACGGCCCGACGACCCCGCTACGCGGCCCGCCTTGCAGAGCATCGCCCAATCCCTGCAGGAGGTGGGGCAGGCCGAGGGTGTGGATCTGGGCGGCTGGACAGCCCTAGCGCGCCTGGTTGGGGAGATTTTGGCAGATCCTGCCCAAGATTTACGGCAGGTGGCTCTGCCAGTGTTGCGAGATCTCAAGCAGGGCCACCAGGCTCTGGCTAGCGGATCAGCCCAGAGCATCCAGCCCTCTGCAGAGTTGTTGGCCTTCCGCCGCGTGCCGACAGTTGCTGAGGAGGCTGAGTCAGAACTGTCCTCTGCCGAACCCGAGGCCGTCCTCTCTGCTCCGGCTCTAAGCCGAGAATCTGGGTTAGAGGAAGCCCTAGAAGCCGAAAGCCAAGAAACAGAACACCCAGAGCTAGGCCGGCCGGAGATGCCTGCCGAGAAGGGGATAGAGGAAGACGGGCAAGCTGCCGCCGACCTTACCCAGGAAGGCCTTGCTGGCTCCGCAGAGATGAACTGGCTTCAGGAGGAGGGGGCGCCACGAGCCGACTGGGCCGTGGGTGGAGGTGACTTCGACGCCACTCCCTTGAGTTTGGAGGAAGAGGTCTCCTTGGCCTTTGAGGAGCTGTTTGCCAACGCGGAACAGCTATCCGATATCGAAGAACTTCCACCAGAGCTGATCCCTCCTGCCTCTGAACTCTCCTCAGCAGCGTTCGAGGAGCTCATCCCAGAAGAGAGGAGAGCGGAAGCGGATCTGGCAGCGCTGTTTGCGGAAGTGGTGGGCGAAGCCACAGCGGAGGCTGGCTCTGCTGAGCAGACAGAGGCTGAGGACACAGGTCAAGCTCTCTGGAACGTCACCGAAGAGGAGTTGACGGTCCAAGCACCTGCGGAAAGGCCTACGGCGAGCCTCGACTTTGCGGCTGCAAGTGGTGGAGTGGAGGCCCCGTTTGAGCTGGAGGAGCTAGCCGTTGAGAGTTCTCCCTTGCCTGACTTGGAGTCAACTCCCAGGGTGGAGCTTTGGGCAGAGGTCGAGGAGGGATCCCCTGCCGAGGAGAGCCTAGAGGATCTTCTTGGGGCGGCAGAGCTGGCCTGGTCGGAAGCAGCCGAGCAGTCTGAAAGCCTCGAGGAGCCAGAGGTTGCGGCAGCCCAGGGCTTCACGGCTGAGCTGAGCCTGGCTGAGCTCTTGGCCAGGGAGACCCCAGAAAACCAGGAGGAGTGGGTGCTCCTGGAGCAGATGTTCCCAGCCCCAGAAGAGGAGCCTTCTGCAGCAGCTGCTGCCTCCTTCTCGGAGGATTCTCTCAACCGTCTCGAGGCGTTGTTTGCCGAGGAGGCCGAGGCCGAAGAGCTGGGCAGGGGGGCTGGCGAACCTTCATCGGCTGTGGATACCGATGGCGACAGCCAGATCGATCTGGAGGAGCTGAGCCGGTTCTTTGCCGCAGCGGCAGACACGCAGGAAGGAGCCTCCCTGGGTGACCTAGAAGCCTCGCCAGCAAGCAACTTAGCTGCAGAAGTTCCGCCAGAGGTAGCAGAGGAGGGTAGGGCTCTGCAGTCAGCAGAGGAAGACCTGGCCAGGCAACTGGAAAGCCTGTTTGCCGAGGATGAGCCCTTGGCCGCCCTGGGCGCAACTGTGGCTGAGGGCAAGATGCAGACCCCGGCAGAAGAAGCTTTAGAAGGCTCTTCCAGCCCCAGCTTGGACGATCTGGCTGCTCTCTTTGATGCTGCTGAACCAGCAGCGACTCCTAAGCTGGAAGAGGCTTCTGCTCCCCCTGCAGAAGCCGCCAGCGACTTCGCAGCCCAACTGGAATTGCTCCTAGGCGACCTCGAGGTCGCTCCCCAGGCTCCTGCTGCGCCTCCTCCCCCTGCTGTTACTGCTCCAGCAGCCACCCCAGCAGTACCCGCTACGCCAGCAACACCGGCCAGCCGGCGGGCTGCCCTAGGTAGCTCTGTAATGCGGGTGGAGGTGCGTCACCTGGACTTCATCAACAACTTGGTGGGAGAGCTGGTTGTCATCCGCAACAGCATAGAGCAAAACCAAACTCGCCTGCGCCAATTTCTCGATGGCCTATTGAGCCGTGTCCAGCAGCTTGGGGAGCTGGGCCAGCGCATGCGGGATCAGTACGACCGCTCCCTGCTGGAAGCAGCGCTGTTTTCTGGCCGCAGGAGCACGGCAGCAGTGGGCTCCAGTCGCAACGGCGAGGGATCCAGCCGCGCCAGAGTCGGTCACTCCACAGGCCAGGAGTTCGACAAGCTAGAGATGGACCAGTTTACGGCCTTCCACGCCCTGGCCCAGGAGATTATCGAGCTCATTGTGCGGGTGCGTGAGTCTTCCTCCGACATTGAGTTTGCCGTGAATGAGGCGGAGCAGATTGCCCGCCAGTTCCGGCAGGTCACCGCCCAACTGCAAGAGGGCCTGAACCGAGCGCGCATGGTGCCTTTTGCGCAAATTGCCGACCGCTTGCCCCGAGCCGTTCGCGACCTCTCCCTCAAAACCGGTAAGCAGGCCAGCCTGGTGGTGGAAGGCCGGGACACCCTTATCGACAAGGCCATTCTGGAAGAGCTCTCCGACCCGCTAACCCACCTGGTGAACAACGCCCTGGTGCACGGGATCGAGCCGCCGGAAGAGCGGCGCCGCTTGGGCAAGCCCCCTGAGGGCAAGATTACCGTCAAGGCTTTCTACCAGGGCAACCAAGCCATCATTGTCGTCTCCGACGACGGGGCGGGGATCCCGGTGGAGAAGGTCAAGGCCAAGGCGCAAAGGTTGGGGCTGCTGTCAGAGGAAGCAACCGAAGACGAGGTATTTGGGGTTCTCTTCCACCCCGGCTTCAGCAGCCGCGAGGCTAGCGAGGTAGACGATCTGGCTGGGCGAGGGGTTGGCTTGGATGTGGTGCGGCGCAACATCACTGCACTGCGCGGCAGCATTCAGGTGGATTCTGTGCGCGGCAGGGGCACCACCTTCACCATCTGCCTGCCGCTCACTCTAAGCATTTCCAAGGCGATGGTGTGTGTCAGCGACAAGGCCCTGATTGCCTTCCCCCTCGACGGCGTGGAGGAGATGCTGGATGTTCCCGTCGACGCCGTGCAGCCTGATGAGCAGGGACGGCCCACCATTCCCTGGCGGGATCAGCGTCTTCCCTTCCAGCCCCTCTCCAGCTTGTTGTCCTACAGCCGCAGCCACAGCCGCAGCCGCTCTGAGGTTTATACCGTCACCCAGGATGAGGGTATCATTCCCATCGTTGTCCTCCAAAGTGCGGGCCAGTACCTTGCTCTGCAGGTGGACAGCTTTGTGGAAGAGCAGGAGATCGTGATCAAGCAACTGCGCGGCCCTGTGCCCAAACCGCCGGGAATCTCTGGGGTAACGGTGTTGGGGAACGGGCGGGTGCTGCCGATTGCTGACGTCCTCGAGCTGGTGGATATGGCTCAAGGCCGCCGTCGCGATCTCAGCCGCCTCTGGGCAGAGCGTCGCGCTGAGGAGCCAAGGGCCGAGGAAACCCATCAGACCACGGTGCTCATTGTGGACGACTCGATTACCGTGCGAGAGCTGCTCTCCATGTCCTTCCAAAAGGTGGGCTACCGGGTGGAGCAGGCCCGCGATGGCCAGGATGCCTGGGAAAAGCTGCGTGGCGGCTTGCGCTGCGATCTCGTCTTCTGCGACATCGAGATGCCGCGCATGGACGGCCTAGAGTTGCTCTCCCGCATCCGGGCAGACAGCAACCTCAAGCATATTCCGGTAGCTATGCTCACCTCGCGAGGGGCAGAACGACACCGGCAAACAGCCCGGGAGCTGGGGGCCACTGCCTACTTCACCAAGCCTTACCTGGAGGAGGAGCTGCTCAGCGCCGCTGCCCGCATGCTGCAAGGGGAGCAGTTGTTGAAGCCTGCCCCCCCTTCCTGAAGGGGCGACGCCAGGATCGCCAAAGGGCTTGACTCCAGAGGAGATTGGAAGATGTAGGATATTGGCCTGTTGTCCTCGGGGGGAAGTGGCGATGCGCCTGACGGCCTGGGCTCTCATCCTGGCTGGTGGGTTTGTCCTGGGGGCTTCCTGGGCTGGCAGGGAGCTGGAGGCAACTGCTCATGAGAGCAAGGGGAAGGGGGAGCTCTCGATCCATAGAGCTCATCAGATAAGCCTAGGCCCTGCCGACGAATCCTTCGACCTGCGGTTGCTGGATGCGATGATCCTCCACCACGAGGGAGCGGTGAGCATGGCCGCGGAGGCCCTGCAAAAATCCCAGCGGCGGGACATTCGTCAGTTAGCCAAGGATATCATGGCTGCCCAGAGCCAAGAAATCAAGCAGATGCAAGGCTGGCGGCTGAGCTGGTACCCGCAAGCTCCCCGGGATCCCGTCATGGGGCATGAAGAGATGGGCCACCAGATGGCCATGACTCCGGAGATGGCTGCTGCCATGCGCATGGATACCAACCTGGGATCCGCTGACCCTGAGTTTGACCTGCGCTTCCTGCAAGCCATGATCCAGCACCACGAAGGAGCCCTGGTCATGGCTAGAGAGGCTCTGGAAAAATCCCAGCGCCTCGAGATTCGGCAGCTGGCAACAGCCATTGTCACTACCCAGCAGGCGGAGATTGAGCAAATGCGGGCCTGGCAAAAGCGGTGGTATCCGCAGTAGGGCCGCTAGGGTAGAAAGATGAGGGGATGCGAGCAAGACCAGCTCTTACGGCTGCCCGCAGCACCCAAAGGATTTCCCCGTATTGCCAATGGCCCTGGAGCTGCCCTCTCTCCCTCAACACCCCGATTTGCTTCCACCGGTTCGCCAAGACCGGAGATCCCGCTGGCTGGCAGGGCTAGCTGTTTTGCTGCTGTGCTTGGGATCCCCCAACCGCTGGTTGCACTGGTTCCCAGGGGCACTACTGGGCCTAGCACCCCTGTTTTACCTCTGCGAACAGCAACAGGGGTGGAGGCGGTGGCGTTTGGCCTATGGCCTGTGGTTTTGCGTGTGCCTGTACGCCTTCTGGGTGGATCCCTTCTCCCTTCAAGTGCTCAGCGCTTGGGAAGTCTTGGGGGGAATGGTGGTGGCCCCCCTGATTCCTCTGTTTTTCACAACGGCCACCGTTTTAAGTTTGCAGTTGAGCCAGCCGCTTCCCCCCTGGGCCCGTCCCCTAGGGGTGGCCACGGTCTGGACAGGGCTAGATGGGCTGCTGGGCCTGCTCCGCTGGCCGATTCCCTTCCACTGGGGCTCCCTGCTGTTCGATTGGCCGCTGGGGATCCAAGTGGCTGATCTGGCGGGGATCTGGGGGGTGACCTTTTTTGCGGTCTTCGTCAACGGCGTGCTCTGGCAGCTGGCCCTCCAGCTTCCCCAGCTTTCCTTGCGGGGGGTGCTGAGTGCAGGGCGCAGAAACCCGGATTTCTGGCGGATCTTGGCCTGCGGCCTGGCTCTAGCAGGGCCAGTCTTGGCCTACGGGAGCGTGCGGCTGGCCTATTTCGATGTCCTGGCGGCAAGAGGAGGGAATCCCAGCTTTCGCGTGGGGACGGTGCAGCAGGTGGCCTGGCTAGAAGCCGATCGCAGTTGGGACTACCGCAGCCAGCGCTACCGCGAGCTGCACCAGCTTTCGGCCCAAGCGGTGGCCGAGGGGGCCCAGTTGGTGATCTGGCCAGAAGGAGCGCTGCGAGCCCGCCTGCTGAACACCCCGCTGCAACTCTATGTGATCGAGCCGATGCGAGCCATCCTTCCCCCTGAAGGGGCCTTGATTACCGGGGCAACGGAGCCCGATCCCCGCACGGTACATCTGCCAGCGGAGGAGCAGCGGTTTTTCAACACAGCCCTCCTCTTCGACGCCCAGGGCCAGGTGCAGGATTGGTTTGGCAAGCAGTGGATCTTTCCCTACTTCGAGTCGGGCCGCTACGTGCCCTCTCCCGATGGCTATCGGCCGCTAGCAGGAGGAGAGCTGTTTGGGCCTTTGGGGGTGATGATCTGCCTGGAGAGCGTCTTGCCGGCCCCCAGCCGAGCTCTAACTCGTGCGGGAGCGGAGTCGTTGATCGTGATCTCCGACAGCAGCTGGTTTGGCAACAGCCACTGGCCCATGCTCCACGGCCGGCTTTCGGTCTTTCGGGCGGTTGAAAACCGGCGCAGCGTGGTTTTTGTCAACAACACCGGCGGCAACTTGGTGGTGGATCCCTCCGGTCGAATACAACGCGTGGGCCCGATTTTTCAGCGCGGAGTGGTTACTGGGGAGGTGAGGCGGCAATCTCAGCTAACCTTCTACACGCGCACAGGCGACTGGCTGGCCTGGTTGACCTTAGGCCTTTCTCTGGGATTGAAGGCCTGGGGATCCCGAGCCAAGCCAGGATACGCTAAAATTCTCAGGTAGGGTTAGGGCTTTGCGGCAGGCAGTGCCTAGCTCCGCTTAAATGGAATCCGAGCCCTCCTTGCTGATGTAGCTCAGTTGGTAGAGCAGCTCACTCGTAATGAGCAGGTCATCGGTTCGAGTCCGATCATCAGCTTTAAAACCTGCCTTAGCTTTACAAGGGCTGTGGGGCGGGAGGGGCTGCCCCCTAAGCGTGGCTAGGTGATCAGCTGTCTCCTCACCTTCCCGGCCGCAGTTTTTGGCCATGACAACCCCTTTTCCTTGGCCCTACCGCACCCCCGGCATTCCAGACTCTGCCTTTGAGCGGATCCCGGGGATCCCTATGAGCCCCCGCGAGGTGCGGGTGTTAGTGCTGAGCCAGTTACGCTTGGGAGAAGACCACTGCCTATGGGATATCGGCGCTGGCACTGGCACCATTGCCATCGAGGCGGCCATTCTCTGCCCCCGCGCTTGCGTGATTGCCATCGAGCGCGATGCGGAGGTGGTCAGCTTGATCGAGAGTAACTGCCAGAAATTTGGCCTCAGCAACGTGCAAGTTATCCAGGGCACTGCTCCCGAGTGTCTGCATCAGCTTTCTCCGCCCCCCGACCGCCTCTGCATTGAAGGGGGCCATCCCCTCCGCCAGATCCTAGAGGCTGCTTGGCACTATCTCAAACCCAACGGCCGAGTCGTGGCCACCACCAATTCGCTAGAAGATCTCTACGGCCTCTCCGCCGGCCTGGCTGCGGTGGGAGCCCACCAGGTTGAAGTTATCCAGGCAGCAGTAAACCGTCTGGAGTCGCGAGGCCGCACCCAACTGTTGCTGGCTTTGGATCCTACTTTTGTGTTAAGCGGAGAGAAAAGCTCTAAATAGCTTGAGAGGTTTCTTCTCCGCTGCTTGCAAAGCTTTTTCTAAAGCAATGTGAATCAACCAAACCGAACCACCAGGACTCCAATTTTCTCCAGCTGCAGAGGGCAATGGAGAGATTTCACGTCCCCTTTCCAGAGTTGCAGGCAGTAAGGCTGGGGCGGCTGTTGATTCGACCTGCAGCGACTTGAATGCTATGGGGACTGGGGCATTGGCAATCGCTGCCGACAGGAAGTGATTTAGGCCAAGCCAGCCGAAGGAAAAGCCAGCTTGGGCTAGCGATGCCTCCTCGCTTTCCCCACTCTTCCCGAAACCCTAGTAGCAGCTGCCAATCCCCCACTGGGAGCCCAAGGAAGGCAACTGCTGCCTCATACATATTTCTCTACATTCTGAAGCCTTTGTTAGGGATCGAGGTAGAGTATTTCCAGAACAATTGCCTCTTCGGGAGAGCAAAGGATGAAAGTTGGAGATCGAGTACGGGTGCGCGCCAGCGTGATTGTCTATCACCACCCGGAACATCGCAATCAACCGTTTGACCTCAAGGGCATGGAGGGAGAAGTAATAGCTGTCATCCGGGACTGGAATGGCCGCCCTGTCAGCGCCAACTTTCCCTTTCAGGTGCAGTTTGGTAACAAGTTCCGCGCCCATCTGCAGGCGGAGGAACTGGAGCTGATCGAGGCGGCCCCCTTGCCGGAAACTCCTGCCTAGGAGAGACCTAGCAGGGTGCGGTTGGTTTCCAGAATTGGCTGGATTAAGGCAAACTCCGCCGGGGTAAGGTACTTGGCAATCACCTCCTGCAGAAGGCGGTAGGTGGCCTCGCAACTGCGCTGCGTGCGAAAGGCCCGCATCAAGGTCTGAAACCAGTAGAGGAATCGCTCCTTGTAGCGCTGCTCATCGTCCAAAAGCATGGCCAAAGCGGAAAGACGCAAAACCCGCACTGTGTCTGCCTTCCACTTGTTGCTGAAGTCCTCTATCCCCCGCATGAGCAAGTAGGGATCCAAGGCGCGCAGCTTGGCCTCCACCTCGCCGACAATCTGGGCTTCCGCCGCTTGAATTTTGCGGTAGGCGCTTAGCCGCAACTCAAAAGAAGCTAGGTAGGCCTCCATGAACTGCATCTCCTCATCTCGGAGATAGCGTCCGTCGGCGGCCAGGCTCAATTGGCGCAGTTGGGTCAGCATCGGGATACCAGAGGAATACAGGAGGGCATTCGCTTGCTTTTAAGCCTAGCGGCAGAAGGTGTGCCATTTGATTTCCGCTGGCTTCTCAGCTAGGTTAATATTGGTTAACAGTCTGCCAGTGGGCCCAGGCACCATTGGATAGAAAGCACCCTTTGGGAGGAAACACTTCCGTGAGTCAGAAAAGTAAAAACAAAAAATGGAGGAGTGCCGGCTTGTATGCCTTGCTGGCCATCGTCTTGATCTCGCTGGCCACAACCTTCTTCGGCACCCGCCCGGCTGAGCGCCTGGAGATCAGCTACTCGGATCTCATGAGCCGCGTAGAGCGGGGCGAGGTCAGCAAGGTTTTGGTTGAGGTTACTCCTGATGGCCGCCAAATTGCCATTGCTGACGCGGAGATCAACAGCCGCGCCACTCGAGTGCAGGTCAATCTGCCCCCCCTCACTCCCGACTTTGAGAACACCTTGCTTGCCAAAGGAGTAGAACTGGCAGTGCGCCCTGTTCAGGATGAGGGTTTGCTGGGGCGCATCTTTAGCACCTTCCTTCTACCTGTTTTGCTGCTGCTGGGTTTGTTTTTCCTGCTACGGCGAGCCCAGAATGGCCCTGGCAGTCAAGCGCTTAACTTCGGCAAGTCGAGGGCGCGGGTGCAGATGGAGCCCAAAACCCAAGTTACCTTCAACGATGTGGCAGGTGTAGACCAGGCCAAGCTGGAGCTGGCGGAGGTGGTAGACTTCTTGAAAAACCCTGAGCGCTACAACGCTCTTGGGGCG
Organism: Synechococcus sp. O70.1; assembly: GCF_047462215.1. Taxonomy (NCBI): domain Bacteria; kingdom Bacillati; phylum Cyanobacteriota; class Cyanophyceae; order Synechococcales; family Synechococcaceae; genus Synechococcus; species Synechococcus sp. O70.1. Next base: position 41,466 of record NZ_JANSIT010000007.1, read on the forward strand.
AGGATCCCGCGAGGGGTGTTGCTGGTCGGCCCCCCAGGCACCGGCAAAACTCTCTTGGCGCGCGCTGTGGCTGGGGAGGCAGGGGTGCCTTTCTTTTCCATTTCCGGCTCCGAGTTTGTGGAGATGTTTGTGGGGGTAGGGGCCTCGCGCGTGCGGGATCTATTCGAGCAAGCTAAGCAAAATGCCCCCTGCATTGTCTTTATCGACGAGATCGATGCCGTTGGTCGGCAGCGGGGAGCGGGTTTGGGAGGTGGCAACGACGAGCGGGAGCAAACTCTCAACCAGCTGCTGACCGAGATGGATGGCTTTGAGGGCAACTCCGGTGTCATTGTTATTGCAGCTACCAACCGACCCGATGTGTTGGATGCAGCGCTGCTGCGACCGGGGCGCTTTGACCGCCAAGTAACGGTGGACCGCCCTGACTTCCAAGGCCGCCTGGAGATCCTCAAAGTGCATGCCCGTGGCAAAACCCTGGCCGCCGATGTGGATTTGGAGAAGTTAGCCCGCCGTACCCCTGGGTTTACGGGGGCGGATCTAGCCAACCTGCTCAACGAGGCAGCCATCTTGGCGGCCCGCCGCAACCTCACGGAGATCTCGATGGACGAGATCAACGACGCGGTGGATCGAGTGCTGGCTGGCCCAGAGAAGAAGGATCGCCTCATGAGCGAGCGGCGCAAGGAGCTGGTGGCCTACCACGAGGCGGGCCACGCCCTGGTGGGAGCCCTCTTGCCCAACTACGATCCCATCCAAAAGGTCACCATCATCCCTCGCGGCCAGGCGAGCGGCCTTACCTGGTTTGTGCCCAACGATGACGACATGGGCCTGACTAGCCGTGCTCATCTCAAAAACATGATGACTGTCGCCCTAGGCGGACGGGTGGCCGAAGAGGTGGTTTATGGCGAGGCGGAGGTGACTACGGGGGCAGCCAGCGACCTGCAGCAGGTAGCCCGTATTGCCCGCAACATGGTGACTCGCTTTGGCATGAGCGACCGCCTAGGCAATGTGGCCCTGGGCCGCCAGTACGCCAACATCTTCCTAGGTCGCGAGATTGCTGCCGAGCGGGACTTCTCCGAAGAGACAGCAGCCCTTATCGACGAGGAAGTGCGGCGTCTGGTTAACGAAGCCTACCAGCGGGCTACCTATCTCATCCGGGAGAACCGCGCTCTCTTGGATCGCATTGCCCGTCGCCTGGTGGAGGCGGAAACCATCGACGGGGAAGAGCTACAGGCAATCATCGAGAGCTCTGAAGTGGTGATGCTGCCACCTGAGGAGGAGCCAGTGAGCTTGCCAGTGGCCCTCAACGTCAACGCTTAGGTCTCTCTCGCTGGAGGCGAGGTGGGGGATCCCTGCTTTCCAGGCAGGGATCTCAAGTTTTTCGAGGAGGCTGCCTTAGTCGACAACAGCCGAGCCCGACAAGAGGCGGCTCACCTCTGTTTCGGTGGCTCGAGGCTCGTACATCTTCACCACGTATTCGGCCACCATGCGGTCGGTGTTGAAAACCGGGTTGAGCGTGCGGATCGCCTCCTTCATGCGGGCAACCCAGCGGCGCGGGATCCCCTTTTCATCCCGCTCGTAGAACATGGGGATGATCTCGTACTCCAACACATCGTAGAGGGAGTTGGCATCCAGTTCATCTTGGATGGCGGGATCTAGGCCTTCAATGGCTTGTCCAATGGCCCAGCCGTTGCGACCGTTGTAGCCCTCAGGCCACCACCCATCCAAAACCGAGAGGTTGAGCCCGCCGTTGAAGCCCACCTTTTGCCCAGAGGTGCCCGAGGCTTCAAGAGGGCGCCGCGGGGTGTTTAGCCACAAATCCACCCCTTGGATCAAGTTGCGGCTGACGTAGGCATCGTAATTTTCAATAAAGGCAACCCTGTGGGCCACCTCAGGCCGATTTGACCATTCGACCACCCGTTGGATGATGCGCTTACCCTCTTCATCTCGCGGGTGAGCCTTGCCAGCAAAAATAATTTGCACAGGGTATTCTTTGTTGGTGAAGATGCGGGTAACCCGCTCCAAATTCCGCAAGATGAGGTCTCCTCGCTTGTAGGTGCTAAAGCGCCGGGCAAACCCAATCGTCAGGATCTTGGGATCCAGCAACTGGTTGACAGCCTGGATGCGCTCGTTGCTCTCTCCGCGGCTGCGCCGCGCCCGCAACACCCGGTGACGGGTAAAAGCCACCAGCCGCTCCCGCAGGGCTTCTTTGCACCGCCACAGTTCCTCATCAGGTATTTCCTCTGCCTTGGCCCATAGCTCCGGGTCGGATACCCGCTCGGGCCAGTCGGGACCTAGGTATTGGTTGTAGAGGTTCCAGAAAAGAGGAGCAACCCAGGTGCGGGCGTGAACCCCATTGGTAATGGAGCCAATGGGCACCTCATCCACGGAGCGCTCTGGGTAGAGCACATGCCAAATCTGGCGTGAGACCCGACCATGCAACTGGCTTACTCCGTTAGCCGCACGTGCGTAGCGCAAAGCCAGCACCGTCATGTTGAAGGGCTCCCAGGGATCCCCGCCGCGCCGCGCTCCCAGAGCCAAAAACTGCTCCCGCGTCAGGCCTAGTTGCGGCCAGAAAGAGGCAAAGAACGCATCCATCTCGCTGGGGCTGAAGGCATCGTGGCCAGCCGGCACCGGCGTGTGAGTGGTGAACACACATTTCTCGCGCACCTTGGCCTCTGCTGCCTCAAAGGGCGTGCCCCGCGCCACCTCCTCCCGCAGCAGCTCCAGGGTTAGGAAGGCGGAATGCCCCTCGTTCATGTGGTAGACCATGGGATCCAAGCCCAGCTGGCGCAGCAGCCGTACCCCGCCAATGCCGAGGACGCACTCCTGGGCAAGGCGCGTGTCGGTGCCCCCGCCATAGAGGTGGGCGGTGATCCAGCGGTCAATAGGATCGTTCTCCGGCAGGTTAGTGTCTAAGAGGAAAAGGGGAACCCGGCCCACATCGACCCGCCAGGCGCGCACCTTGACCAACCGCTGCCGCATTGACAGCTCCACCAGTAGGGGGCTGCCATCTGGCCGCCGCACTAGCGTTAGGGGCAGGGAGTCAACCTCACAGTCTTCGTAGAGCTCCCCTTGCCAGCCGCTGATGTCGAGGCGCTGCTGAAAATAGCCTTGGCGGTAGAGCAACCCCACGCCCACCATCGGCACCCCTAGATCGGAGGCGGATTTGAGGTGATCGGCGGCCAGCATGCCCAGGCCACCGGAGTAGATCGGCAAGGACTCGTGTAGACCGTACTCAGCGCAGAAATAGGCAATAGGGCGCTGCCAGTCGTAGGTTTTCATGGTGCGCTTGGCCCAGGTGTCCTCAGCTGCCATGTACTTGCGATAGGCTTGCACCATCCGATTGAGGGTGTTGAGATAGTTGACATCGGTGGCCAAGGCCGCCAAGCGCAAGTAAGAAACCTCCTCCAGCATGCGCACTGGATTGTGGGAGGTTTTTTCCCAGAGGGCAGGATCCATTTCCCGAAAAATGGTGAGGTGATCCGGGTTCCAAGTCCACCAGTAGTTGCGGGCAATCTCGCACAAAGGGGCAAGCGCCGGCGGCAGGGCCGGGCAACGTTCGGGAAAAGCAGAGGCTAGAGCAGCAAGGGACATAGGATAGATACCTGGGGCGGCGAAGTTTGATTGTACTGGTAAGCGTTTCTAACTGATTTTAGATTCAGCAGGATCTCTACAACCTGCAGTAGCTCCAAGCCAGATTTCCTCAGCCTTTATTATCCCAGCAGCTCAGCTTTCAATCTTAAAGAGGGCTGCTGGCCAGTCTTCGGCCCGTCTGGAGAGATGGCGCTGCATCCGGTTAACAGAGGGTAATTGCCACAAGCTCGGAAAAGCTTTAGCTGCCTTCGCTACCCAATGAGTTCTTTCGATAGGAGCTCCCACTGAACCTAGCGTCCCTCCACCACGGCCAAGCTGGTGTTGCGGTAGTAGTGGCTGAGGATCTGTTGGTAGGAGTAGTTTTGGCTAGCCAGGGCGGCAGCTCCCCACTGGCTCATGCCCACTCCGTGCCCGTAGCCGCGCCCTTGGATCTCGAAGAAAGCAGGGAAGCTTGCCCTAGCAGGAGTCAGGCTGGCGGTGGTGGCTGTCTCCCCACGCGGGCTGATGGTGATCATTGTGCTGCGCAACCCCAGGGCCTTGCGAAACTCGTTACCCCTGATGTCTTTACTGCCCTGGGATCCCACTAGGCGCAGGGTAATGGCCCGTCCCCAAGGGGAGCTGCGCAGGATCTCGATGGAACGGATGGCACCGATCCCGTCGGCCAACTGCTGGATCTGGTGAGCAGGAATGGTGGCCGTCCAGCTAAACACGGGCGAGTGGTGATCGAAGTCGGGCACTCCCTGCAAGTAGGGCCGCGACTCCAGCCAAACATTGCCGGCATCGTCTGTGTGCCCCCCACTAGAGGAGTGGAAAACGGCATTGATCAACTGCCCCTGGTGGACGAGAACCTGCCCAGCCGTCTCGCGGGCCGCCGCTTGGGTGCGGTTGGATTCAGCCGCCACCCCCTTGTAGACCTGCCAATCGACGCCATTTCCGATGTCAAAAGGCTGGTGAGAACGGCGACTGCGATGGTAGAGGGCATAGGTGCGGGAGGCCACGGCTTGGGCTTTGAGGGCCTCCATCGGGAAACGGTGACCCATCTCGCTGCCCACCACGCTGGAAACGTAGTCCTCCAAACCCACTTGATTGATGGCGATCACTCCCCTCTCGCCGGGGATCAGCTCTGCCCAGCCGCGGTACCAGTTCTGGTCAATGAACACCAGCCCCTCCGGCTCCGTAGGCTGGAGATAGAGGCGCTCTGCCTGGTGACCAGCTACGCTTACTGCTGAGCCTACCCGAATGGCCTGAAGGGGCTGCATGGCCGGGATCTCAGCTAGCAGCTGGCCTTGGGGGTTTAGGAGACGGGCCGGAGTAGAGCTGCCAAGCCTAACCTGTGGCTTGTTGACGGCAATGCCCACCCGCAGCAGCACCCGCGCCTGAACTGGGAAGGTCAAGCAAAGCCAAGCCCAAACCAGAAAGCCAGCTAGCCGAGCTAGTGGAGCAGAAAACTGCTTTTCAGGCACAGCCCCTATCCTCCGCACGAGACTACTTGGAAGCAGAAAACCTCCCGATTGCCCGCAAGGCTGGCCAACCCGTTATGACGATATATCAAAAACTGCCTGTAGAGGCACCTTCTTGGGCTCTCGCTCCTCACCAAGAGCTCCCCCGCCGGCGGCTAAACCACTCCTGCAATAGACGACGACACTCAGCCTCGCAGACCCCCCCGATGACTTCTGGGCAATGGAAGCTGGCAGCAGAAGCAGGCAAGTTGAGCACACTGCGCAGTGCGCCGGCCTTGGGATCGTCAGCACCGTAGATCACCTGGGCCAGCCGCGATTGGCTGATCGCCCCCGCACACATGGGGCAGGGCTCCAGGGTCACGTACAGCCGACAGCCCTGCAACTGCCAATCGCCCAGGCGCTGCCCCGCCTGCCGCAGGGCCAAAATCTCCGCGTGGGCCGTGGGATCCCGATCCCGCTCCCGCCGGTTGCCGCTCAGGGCCAGCAACTCTTCCCCTGGCCCGACCACCAGAGCTGCCACGGGCACCTCGCCCGCCTCCCCCGCTTGCCTAGCTTCTTCTAGAGCTAACTGCATCCAGGCGCGGTGGCGCTGCCACGGATCCCGCTCCTGGGGCAAAAAAGAGGGGATCTTGCCCAAATTGCCGATCGTCATTGAGCGTTTGAGCACTGCTGTTGCCTGCTAGATTTGCTAAGTTGAGCACAGGGCTCTCACTCATCTAAAGGGTAACGGGGGGCCAGGTAGGATAGGGTATAGAGGCGGGGTTAACCAAGCTGGCCTTAGTCAGCGGATTGGGTCTAAGCCTTCCCTATGCTTGCATTCGTTTTCTTGGCAATAGGGCTTAGCTGTGGGAGAGATCATGGCGCGGCTTTTACGGCAAACACTTCTGGCAATGGCTTTGTTTAGCGGCGGCCTCGCCTACGGAGTTTGGCTGTCGTCGCCAAGGGGGCAGGAGTGGCTGCAGCAAACTCCCCTTGCCTCTTGGTCGCAGCGGACCAGTGAGGGGGTGGGATCCCTTCTGCCTCGCCCCGAGGCTGCCAACTCTGCTGCTCCTGCTGACGCCGTCCGGCCCTCCAATTTTATTGCCGCGGTTGCCCAAAAGGTGGGGCCGGCAGTGGTGCGCATCGACGCCACCCGCACCGTGGCCAACCCCCTTGATCCGGAGCTGTTTAACCATCCCCTGTTCCGCCACTTCTTCCCGCAACTGCCGCAAGAGTTCCAGCAGGAAGGCACCGGATCCGGATTCATCATCGACGCCGACGGCCTGATCCTCACCAATGCCCACGTGGTGGAGGGTAGCGAGCGGGTTAGGGTGCATCTGCTCGATGGGCGCACCTTTGAAGGGAAAGTCAAAGGCTCAGACCCGGTGACCGACATCGCTGTGATCCAGATCGAGGGAGAAAATCTGCCCACGGTGACCCTGGGCAACTCTGACCAGGTGCGGCCAGGAGACTGGGCCATTGCCATTGGCAACCCACTGGGCCTGGACAACACGGTAACGGCGGGGATCATCAGTGCCGTTGGACGCTCCTCTGGGCAAATCGGGGCTGCCAACAAGCGGGTGACCTTCCTGCAAACCGACGCTGCCATCAACCCTGGCAACTCTGGCGGTCCCTTGCTGGATGCGGAAGGTCGGGTTATTGGGGTGAATACGGCCATTTTCCAGCGGGCTCAGGGTGTTGGCTTTGCCATTCCCATCAACCGCGCCATGGAAATTGCCGAGCGGCTGATCCGCGACGGCCGGGTGGAGCACGCCTTCCTGGGTATTCGCATGATTACCCTCAACCCCGATTTGGTAGCCCGCCTCAACCGCGACCCAGCGCGGCTCAGCCCGCTGACGGTGCAGGAAGGGGTGTTGATTGGGGAGGTGGTTCCGGGCTCGCCGGCTAAGCAAGTTGGCCTGCGCGAAGGGGATGTCATTGTTGAGATCGACGGCCAACCTATTCGCGACGCCGAGCAGGTGCAGCAGTTGGTGGATGCCGCCGGCGTGGGCAAGACCCTGACGCTGCGGGTCATCCGCGATGGACAAGTGCGCATCTTCCAGGTGAAAACGGGGGTGCTGCCCCCAGACTTCTAGGGAGCTTTCCAAGCCCTCAAGTCATGGATCCCCGTAACAGAATGACTCTAGGAGCGGGGAAGAGGGGTGCGCATGGCTTGGGCAGTTGGCGAAACATTGCAGGGGGGGTGCTACCGCATTGAGGCTGTTTTGGGGGAAGGGGGCTTCGGCATCACCTACCGGGCCTGGGATAGCGTTCGCGCCGAGCAGGTGGTTATCAAGGTCTTGAGCGACAGCCTCCGCAAGGATCCAGACTATCCTCGCTTTCAACAAAACTTCATGAACGAGGCGCTGCAACTGGCCCGCTGCCGTCACCCCCACGTGGTGAAGGTGGAGGAGGTCATTTGGGAGCGGGATTGTTGGTGCATTGTGATGGAGTACGTTCGCGGCCAGACGCTGCACCAGCTTTTGCAGCAAAAGGGGCCGTTGCCCCTGCCAGAGGCTCTGCGCCTGACGCGGGAGGTGGGATCTGCCCTCATGTGCTTGCACGAACAGGGGATCCTGCACCGCGATGTAAAGCCCGCCAACATCTTGGTGCGGGAGGGATCCGGACAGGCGGTGTTGATCGACTTTGGGCTAGCGCGGACTTATAGGCAGGGGCTCATCCAACGCCACACCTCCTACGGCACCGATGGCTATGCTCCCCTGGAGCAGTACGACAGCCTGCGCCGCCGCGGGGCTTTTACCGATGTCTATGCCTTGGCTGCTACCCTCTACACCATGCTGACGGGGATGGTGCCCCTCTGTGCGCCGGTGCGGGCCACAGGTCGGCAGTTGGATCCTCCCCGCCGCCTCAACCCCAGCATTCCTGAAGATGTGGAGGCTGCTATCCTCAAAGGGATGGCCCTCCACCCCGAAGACCGCCCGCAAACGGTAGCTGAGTGGCTGGCCCTGCTGTCGGCAGACTCAGCCCTGCAAGAGAAGCAGCCAGCTACCTTTGAGCCTGCCATCCGCACCCAAGAACTGCGGGAACTGGAACAGCTTCTGGCCCAGCAGCAACCCCAAGATGAGCTGGAGCAGCTCCTGGCCAACCACTCCGCAGAAGAGCTGGAGCAAATGGTGGCACCCCCCACCCCTGCCCCAACAAAAGGGGAGGCGGGATCCAGAGCCCTGATTTTCCCTGAGGTCTCTCGAGAGGGATCCCTGCCTGCAACTCTCCCCTGGCCAGACTGGGTGGGAGAAGCGGCGCCTGCCCTGCAAGGGCTGTGGGATCGGCTGCGGGCCGGCCAGTGGGGGGAAGCTGATCGGTGGACGACAGCTTTGATGCTCAAACTCAGTGGGCGCTCCCAGGTAGGCTTTTTCGACCCCAAGGATGTTGAGGCTTTCCCGTGCCCTATGTTGCGGCTTATCGACCAACTCTGGATGCAGGCCAGCCATGGGCGCTTTGGCTTTACTGTCCAGAAGCAGCTCTGGCAGGAGTGTGACTCGGAGGGAAGAGGAGGGCTTCGTTCGAGATCTTTCTCCGCCTTGCCCCGCGAAGAGTGCATGGGAGAAAGAGTCGGCTGGTGGGTGCAGGGCCGCTGGCTGGGGTACGAGGAGCTTAAAACCAACCTGGAAGCGCCCAAGGGCCATCTGCCAGTGGGCTTTTTCTGGGGCTACTCAGGAGGAGTGCGCGCGGCCCTACTGATGCTAGATCGAGCGGTGCTGAAAAAGTTCAAAGCTTGCCTGTAAATAGAGCATCCCTCTTGGGGAGAAGGGCTGGGGGGTAAGGCAACAGGTGCACTTTGGCTAGCTACATGGAGTAGCGCTCCCGCTAGAGGAAATGAGAGGGCCAGCTTCCCGTCGTAGGCAAACTCGGCTATGGTCAGGGGACAGCAGGGGTAGCTGTCATGCCTCAGGGTTGGAGAGAGCCGCTTGGGGAGCGTCTTGCTGGGAAGGGGCAGACGGCATCCGCTAGGCTGTCAGAGAGAAGGGCGGGAAGCCCCTCCTACTGTTGTGTTGTGGTGGCTCACCGATCATGGCAAGATCTTCATCTCCCGAGCCGCTCTCGGTCATTGCCTGGCATGCTCTGCCAGAGGAGCAAGTCATCCAGAAACTTTTCGGAGAGGAGCTGTCTTTGGCAGGGCTGTTGGAAAAGGGCCTCTCTCAAGCCGAGGTGGCCCGGCGGCAGCAGCAATATGGCCCCAATGAGCTGAAGGCCAAGGCAGCTACCCCGGCCTGGCTTAAGTTCCTGCAGCAGTTTAACCAGTCGCTGCTCTACATCCTGCTGGTGGCCGGGGCAATCAAGGCGTTCCTGGGATCCTGGCGCAACGCCATCGTGATCTGGGCGGTGGTGGTGATCAACGCCCTCATCGGCTACATCCAAGAGTCCAAAGCGGAGGAGGCCATTGCTGCCCTGGCCAAGTCGGTGGCCACTGAAGTCACCGTGATGCGGGAGGGGCAGAAAGTGCGGGTGCCCTCACGGGAGCTGGTGCCAGGGGATGTGGTGCTCTTGAGCTCGGGAGACCGGGTGCCCGCCGACCTGCGCTTGCTAAGCGTGCGCAACTTGCGGGTGGACGAATCGGCCCTCACGGGAGAATCGGTGCCGGTGGAAAAACGGCTGGGATCCCTCCCCGAAGACACGCCGTTGGCCGAGCGCCAGAACATGGCCTATGCCGGCAGCTTCGTGACCTTTGGCCAAGGGGCGGGGGTGGTGGTGGCCATCGGTAACCAGACCCAAACAGGCCGCATCTCCAAGCTGATCGAGGAAGGGGGATCCCTGCAAACTCCCCTGACACGTAAGTTTGAGGCGTTCAGCCTGACTTTGCTGAAAATTATCCTCACCTTGGCTGCGCTTACTTTCCTGGTGGGGCTGGTGCAGGGCCAAGCGGCAGCGACTGTCTTTGAGGCGGCAGTGGCGCTGGCGGTGAGTGCTATCCCCGAAGGCTTGCCGGCAGTAGTTACCGTAACCCTGGCCATTGGGGTTTCCCGCATGGCAAAACGCCACGCCATTATTCGCAAGCTACCGGCAGTGGAAACCCTGGGCAGCGCCACGGTAATTTGCTCGGACAAAACCGGCACCCTTACAGAAAACCAGATGACGGTGCAGGCCATCTACGCCGGATCCCAGCTCTACCGGGTTACCGGCAGCGGCTACAGCCCCCAGGGCCAGATCCTGTCCCCGGCGGCTGATTCCCCCATCGAAATCCATCAATTGCCTGCTCTTGAGGCTTGCCTCGTAGCTGGCTGCCTCTGCAACGACACCCGCCTCCAACCCAAAGACAACGGCCAGTGGGAAGTTGTAGGGGATCCGACCGAGGCGGCTCTGCTTGTGGCGGCTCAGAAAGGGGGCTTGAATCGAGAAGATCTGCAGCGCTGCCGCCCTCGCCTAGATACCCTCCCCTTTGAATCCCAGTTTCAGTACATGGCTACCTTACACAGATTGGGGCCGGAGGAGCATTGCATTTACGTCAAGGGATCCGCAGAAGCTCTCTTGCCGCGCTGCTGCAGCCAGATGGGATCCCAAGGGGAGATCCAGCCCTTGGAAGCAGAGCCGATTCGCCAGCAGGTGGAGGCCTTGGCGCGGCAGGGGCTGCGAGTTCTGGCCTTTGCCCAAAAAACCGTCCCCAGCAGCCAAACTCAGGTGGATCACTCAGATCTAGAGGAAGGGCTGATTTTCTTGGGCTTGCAGGGGATGATTGACCCGCCGCGGCCGGAGGCCATTGCCGCCGTGCGCGCCTGCCAGAGCGCCGGGATCCAGGTGAAGATGATTACCGGCGACCATGTGCTCACCGCCCAAGCCATTGCCGAGCAGATGGGCCTGGGGGGTGGCAAACCGGTAAAAGCCTACAGCGGCCGGGATCTGGAGCAGCTCGGCCCAGAGGAGTTTGTTACCGCCGCCAACGAGGGATCCGTCTTTGCGCGGGTGGCCCCGGAGCAAAAGCTGCGCCTGGTGGAAGCTCTGCAGTCGCAGGGCCATATCGTGGCCATGACTGGCGATGGAGTTAACGACGCCCCGGCCTTGAAGCAGGCGGACGTGGGGATCGCCATGGGAAGGGGTGGCACCGAAGTGGCCAAAGCCGCCGCCGACATGATCCTGACCGATGACAACTTTGCCTCCATCGAGGCCGCCGTCGAAGAGGGGCGCACCGTTTACAACAACCTGCTCAAGGCCATCGCCTTCATCCTGCCGGTGAACGGAGGGGAGTCAATGACCCTTCTCCTCAGCGTCCTCCTCAACCGCGAGCTGCCCATTTTGGCCATCCAGGTGTTGTGGCTCAACATGATCAACTCCATCACCATGACGGTGCCCCTCTCCTTTGAGCCCAGCACGGGGCGGGAGATGACCCAACCACCGCGGGATCCCGACGCCAATTTGCTTTCTCCCCGGCTGCTGCAACGCATTCTGCTGGTTTCAGCCTTTAACTGGCTCTTGATCTTCGGGGTTTTTGAATACATCGAACAAACCACCGGCAACCTCAACCTGGCCCGCAGCATGGCCATTCAGACGCTGGTGATTGGGCGCATCTTCTACTTGCTCAGCCTCAGCCAGGCTATCCCTACCCTCTTGGGCCGCGGGCGCGCCAGCCAGTTGGAACGCCACGAACGCCTGATGGATGTGGCGGCTATCACCATCGGCATTGGAGCGGCCATCCTGCTGCAGATCCTCTTCAGCCAATGGAGCCTGTTCAACACTCTCTTCGACACGGCACCGCTAACTTGGGAGCAGTGGGGCTTCTGCTTGGTGGTGAGCCTGCCAATGATTGTGGTGGCAGCACTGGCCAACCGGGTGGATCCGGAAGGCGCTTCGCTGGCCCGCTTACCCAGGAAAACCTAAATCTTGGGGGACGGCGGCAAGGGCTTGCCTCCTAGATGGCTACGCTCAGCGGTTGCCCTGGGGGATGAGGAGTTGCCGCAAGGCTTCTTTGAGGTGGGGATATTGGAAGGTGAACCCCAGCTGCAGCGCGGCTTGGGGGATCACTTTCTGCCCCGTTAGAACCACCTGAGCTGCTTCGCCCAGCAGCAGTTCTAAGGCTAGGGCTGGCACTGGCAGCCACGAGGGGCGGGCCAGAACTTGCCCCAACGTGCGGCAGAACTCTTCCATTGGCACTGGGTTAGGGGCAGTGGCGTTGAAGACGCCGGATCCCTGCTGCAGCAGGAAGCAGACTAGACTCACCCAGTCGTCGCGGTGGATCCAGGAGACCCACTGCTTGCCAGAGCCAATGGGGCCGCCGAGGAAGAACTGAAAGGGGGCAAGCATTTGACCCAGGGCTCCTCCATCGGGCCCTAGGACAATCCCCGTGCGCAGGATGGCCAAGCGGATCCCCAGCTCCTCAGCCGGGCGGGCAGCCGCTTCCCAGGCCTGACAGACTTCTGCCAAAAAGCCCTGGCCAGGGGGATCTGCCTCCGTCAGGGGCTCTCCTTCGGGTCGGGATCCGTAGTAGCCCACCGCCGAGCTGCTGATCATCACCTGGGGCTTCTGGCCAAGGGAGGCGAGGGCTTGGACAAGGGCCTGGGTGGTCTCCACGCGGCTGCGGCGGATCTCTCTTTTCTTAGCTTCTGTCCAGCGGGAAGAAGCCAGGGGTTCTCCGGCCAAGTTGACGACTGCCTCGTACCCTTCCAGAGCTGAGGCCCAGCTTTGCGGTTGATAGGGATTGTACCCCAGCAGCTTGAGGTTGGAGGAGGCTCCCAGAACGCGGCGGGCCTGCTCAGGGCGGCGGCTCAAAACCAACACCTCATCTCCTCGCTCCAGCAGGTGGGCCACCAAGCGGCGCCCGATAAAGCCACTCCCACCCGTAACCGCTATGCGCATAGGCGGATCCCGACTCCTTGCATTCCCCCTGTCGAACCTCTAGCCTAGCGCGTCTGCGGTTTACCCCGCCTCCGCCGCGCTGAGTTGGCGCTAAAAGACAGAAAAGTCGTGGGCCAGCCCCTGACATGCTCGGAAAAATCGGCTTCAATAAGCCCTAGCTGCGCTTCCTGGTAGCAGCGGCGGCTCTTTACCTCCTTATGGCACCTAAGTCTGCTTCCCGCACTCTGGCTCGCTCCTTGCCTCTACAGGTGGAGCAAGTTGCTGGGCCTAGACTGCGCCTTTCCAGTCGCTCCCAGGGATCCTTAGCTCGGGTGCGGGGGCAGGGAACGCTAGCTGCCAACCGACGGACGATCCCTGTCCGGCCTTCTAGAACCTCGCCCCGACTGCGGAGACGGCCAGAGCCTCAAGCTTGGGAACTGCTCTGTCGCATCGGAGTGAATCTCCTGTTTACGGCGGCTGCTCTCAGCGGTCTGTACCGCCTTTTGCCCGTGCAATTGGCCCAGCATCACCGTCTAAAGGTTTTGGAGCAGAACCTCGAAGTCCTCTCAGCGCGAATCTCGCGACTGCGGGAGGAGTTGGATCGCGGCATGGATCCCTTGCAGCAGCAGGCCCTCATCAAGGAACGCCTCAACCGAGTGCCGCCGGATCAAATCCAGGTGCGCCTGGTGGATCCCAGCGCTCTAGTAGCCGACACGGAGAAAGAGGTGCCTCTTGCCTGGATTGGACAATCTCCCCAGTTGTCTAGAAGGCCTTAGCTAGGACTGCCGCAAAAGCAGGGCCGCCTCCTTGGCGAAGTAGGTGAGGATCATGTCAGCGCCGGCTCGCTTCATGGCCAAGAGCGATTCCATCATCACTTTCTTGCCGTCGATCCAGCCCTTTTGCTCGGCAGCCTTAATCATGGCGTATTCGCCGCTAACGTTGTAGGCAGCCACAGGCAGATTTGTTGCTTCCTTAACCCGATAGATGATGTCCAGGTAGGCCAAGGCCGGCTTCACCATCACCATGTCCGCCCCTTCCGCCTCGTCCAGCTCCACTTCTCTGAGGGCCTCGCGGGCGTTGGCGGGATCCATCTGATAAGTTTTCTTGTCCCCCCACTTGGGCGCAGATCCCAGGGCATCGCGGAAAGGGCCGTAGAAGGCAGAGGCATACTTGGCCGAGTAGGCCAGGATGGCCACGTCGGTGTAGCCTTGCTCGTCCAGGGCCTCGCGAATGGCGCCGACGCGACCGTCCATCATGTCGGAGGGGGCAACAATATCGGTTCCCGCTTCCGCTTGCGAGAGGGCCTGCTTAACCAGCACCTCCACTGTCTCGTCGTTGAGGATCACCCCGTCCCGCACGATGCCGTCGTGGCCCTCGCTGCTGTAGGGATCCAAGGCCACATCCGTTATCACCAGGATCTCGGGGATTTCCTGCTTCAGCCGCCGCACCGCCCGCTGGATCAACCCTTCTGGGTTAAAGGACTCCCGCCCCGTGGGATCCTTTTTCTCTTCCGGCACCACTGGGAAGAGAGCCACCGCTGGGATCCCCAAGTTGGCTGCTTCCTCCACCTCCTTCAGGAGCAGATCCAGAGTGTAGCGGTAGCAGCCGGGCATGGATTCCACTTCCTGCCGCTGGTTCTCTCCCTCCATAACAAACAGCGGGTAGATGAGATCCTGCACCCGCAGGTGGGTTTCCTGAACCAGTTGGCGAAGGGCCTCAGTGCGCCGCAGCCGGCGGGGACGGTAGATTAGGTCTAGGCTCATGGGAGCAAGCAGAAAGAGGGCCTCTCTATTTTGCCACGAGGGCCCAAGCGGCAGGGAAAGTGCCGATCCAGCCACTGGTAGAGAGTCTCCTGGACGGCTTCGGCTTGGCAGTCGTGTAAAAGGTCGTGGCGTGAGCAGGAGAAATCGTAGATCTCTCCCTGGGGCAGCCGGCGGGCAAACTCCACGGCGCCGGCAGGGTTGACGACGATATCGGCGGAGGTGTAGAGCACCAGAACCGGCAGCTCCAGGCGGTGGGCCTGCCCAAGGCAGCGCTGCCCGCTACGCACCAACTCCGCCGTAAACCGGGCCCGGGTAACGCCACACACGTAAGGATCTGCAGCCAAGACCGCCTGCTGCTCCGGTAGGGAAGTCACCCGCACCGGCTCGTAGAGGCCAGTCAGGGCCAACTGGGGCACAACCTTGTCCAAAACCTGCAGAAGACCCCAGGTAAAGCGGTTGAAATAGTGGTCGATACGAAAGGCAGGGGAGATGAGGATCAGCCCCTGCACTTGGTCGGGGTGAGCGAGCGCGTATTCCGTAGCCCAATTGGCCCCTGCGCTGTACCCGCACCAGACTTGGAGGATCCCTGGCTGGGGCCAAACTTGCTCGACGATTGCCTCTAGATCCGCCCGGTACTGACCAAAGTGATCGATCCAACAGCGGATGCCATCTGAGCGTCCAAATCCCCGCATGTCAGGCGCCAAAACCTCCCAGCCCCGGGCCACTAGTTCTTCCGCCAAGGGGCCAAACCCGCCGCCGTGATCCCCTTTGCCGTGCAACAGCAACACCCGCCCGCGCGGGGATCCCGGTGACCAGTGGCGGAGAAAAACCGTGGTGCCGTCCGAAAGCTCCAGTTCCTGGGATCGATAGATCTCTTGAGGCGACGGAGGTCTCGTCTGACTTGGCAGCCGCTCTTCTGGAGCCTCCCAGTGGCCTAACTGGCGACCTGGATGACCGGACAAGTCGAAGGGCATAGGCAGATGAGATACCAGCCGGCAAAGCCGCAGATCCCATCTTCCCACTCCCCTGTCGCTAAGCGACCGCAATGTTGCTTTTCGCTTTAAAATATTTCTTAACAATTTCACCTCTTGCCGGGGATCCGTGTCAGTTCAAGCTTTCTGCTTTTTCCGGGAGCAGGGGGGAAAGAGTTTTCGGGTTAAAAAGAGGCGCTGGGGAGGTATGATCCTGTGAAGAAGTTTTGCCAAGCCTCAAGTTGACGGGATCCCGTCGCTACGGCTTCTCCTTTCCCTTGAGCATTGCTCTACTGCTTGTCAGCTTTGTCTAGTTGGAAATGGGTTGTTGAAACTATGCTGTTACTGAAAATCTCAGTTTACGCAGTGGTGATCTTTTTTGTCGGGCTGTTTGTCTTTGGCTTCTTGAGCAACGATCCGGCCCGTAACCCCAACCGTCGGGATTTGGAGTGAGGGAACCTTGAGGGGGTGCCCAACGCATCCCCGCTGCGGTAGCTTTCAACCCAACACGGCGGCCTGGCTTGCCTACGGCAGCGCTGTGATGAGCAGGGTTTGGGATCCAGAGCGATTCTGCTGGTCAAAGGCGGTGATGCGGAACTGCCAAACGCCGGCAGGATCGCCAGGAGCAACCCGGAAGTCGGTGTTGAAGCTACAGAAAGTAGCACCTGGGCTACAGCCAACCTGCTGCGGGCTAAAGGCTTCTCTTTGCACGCGCGCGCCAAGCGGGTTAAAGGTTTCCAGTTCCACAAACTGGGTTGAGCGGGCACCGCCGGGCACACTGACTTGTACCGTAAAGGCGGGGGTGGAAGCGCCCACCCGCACAGAGGTAGGCGGATTGATGAAAGAAACGGTTGGGCTCTGGGGTGGGATGAGGATCGATCCCCCAGGGCTACTACCACTGCTGCAGGCGGTCAACGCCGTAGCCAAAAGGCCCGTGGCCGCAAGAGTCAGAGCAGCGCGCTGCATCTTTTCGTCTCCCTACAAAGCCTTTGCAGAAACCTGATGAAACCCCTTGCCCTGCAGCAAGCCCGCTTCTGGATCACCCTTTTTTCCCGTCCCAGCCATAGAGAGTCTTTGCGCTAAAGCAGCAGCAAGCGCCGCAGGAGCAGGGCTATGACGGCAGCGAAGCTAACCACGATAAGCTGTCCTGGCAGGGTATAGCCGGAGTAGAGCCGAAGCAACTTCAGCAACTCTCCATTCCAAGGCTGGGTAGCCAAGAGATAGATGATCCCGGTCAGGTGAACCAGGGCCAGGGCCACCAAACTGGCGGCGGCCAAATCCTGCAGACGCACCGGCGCAGAGATGCTGGGCAGCAGGTAGGGGTTGCGGCGAGAGAGAAGGGAAGTAGGCAGCAGGTGGGGATCCCTTTGTCGAAAGGCCATCGTCCCGCAGGCCCAGGCCGCAGGCAAAAACCCGAGCAAATAGCCAAAGGCGGGCTGGTACAGGTACTGCCACCCCCCTCCCTGGGCAAACACCTGCAGCCCTGCCAATCCCAAGCCTAGATAGACAAGCTGGGCGCACACTGCCGCCACCGGTCCCGCCAGACAGGCCGTTAGCAGCATGCCGCCGATTTGCAGGGAAAAGCTATATCCTCCCACCCCTGGCCACTGAGGCGGCAAGCTCACCTGGGTTAGGGTGCCCAAAATGGTCAAGATCACTCCAATTGCGGTCCAGAGCCATTCCAGAGGGGTTAACAGTCGGCCAGCACGCATAGCCGAGGGAAAATCTTTCCCTATGCTAGGAGAGAACACCGACGAGGTAGGCAAGAGAGTGGTTAAGCCAGAGTGGATTGCCTTGGCCCAGGCTCTAGCCGACGCAGCCGGAGCGGTGATCCGGCCTCTGTTTCGCGGGGAGCTGCAGGCCGAGTACAAAGAGGCTAGATCCCCTATCGTAACGATAGCCGACCGGGAAGCAGAACGGGCAATGCGGGCGTTGCTGGCCGCCCACGTGCCGGAGCACAACGTCCTTGGCGAGGAGTTTGGCTTCCACCAGACCGGATCCCCCTATACCTGGGTTTTGGATCCCTTGGATGGCACCATCGCCTTTTCCACCGGCAAGCCCACCTTCGCCACCTTGATCGCCCTTTTAGAAGAAGATCGTCCCATCTTGGGCATTATCGATCAGCCGGTGTTGCGCGAGCGCTGGGTGGGGGTGCAGGGACAACCAACCTGCTGGATAACCCCTTCCACCCAACAGCTTAGTCGCAGCAAAGCCACCACCGACCTCAGCCGCGCCTCTTTGAGCTGTACCACTCCTGATTTGTTTGCTCAGCCAGACCAGCAGCAGCGCTTTCAGCAGCTCAGCCGTTTGGTTCACATCACCTCCTACGGCGGCGACGGCTACCAGTACGGCCTCTTGGCCAGCGGCTACATCGATCTGGTGATGGAGTGCGGCCTCGCCCTCTACGACTTTGCTGCTCTTGTGCCCGTGATCGAGGGATCCGGCGGCGTGATTACCGATTGGTCGGGGGATCCCTTAACCCGCACTTCTAGAGGAGAAGTGTTGGCGGCGGCCAACCCGACGCTCCATCGACAGGCCTTGGCTGCTATTCAAGAGAGAGGCAAAACTCACCCCTCCCTTAGCTAAGCCCTCAGTCAGGCCTCCCCAACCTAGGGGCTAGGTTGCAGCCTGGATCTCTAAAAAAAAGATCTTGAGTACAAGCGGGCGAACGGAATCGAACCGTCAACAGCAGTTTGGAAGACTGCGGTTTTACCATTAAACTACGCCCGCACAGGTGTTTGCTTCTGCCCAACAATAATAGCACCTGGCGAGGGTACCCCCTCAAGAGGCTTCCCTTCAAAGACAAGAGGTGTCTCATCGGCGCTGGAGCTGCTTTTGGCGTTTTTTCTGCCACTGCCGAAACTCTTTTTCGTAGCGTTCCCCTTCCGTCTGGTAGGTGCTCCAGCCCTTGAGGGCAACAGCCAGGCCCCAGCCCATCAGTATAAACAGCGACCAAGACAGCCCTCCGCCGGAGAGCCAATCCAAGCCTACTAGGAAGCTGTTGACAATGGCATACCGCCCCAGCAATTGGTAAAACTGCCGCTGGCGGTAGCGTTGAAACTCACGCCGTTGGTTGGTTAGTTGCTGCCAGGCTCTCCATTCCCGCTCGGCCTCCTCCAGCTCTTGGGGGGAGATCCCCAGTTCGGCAGCCATCTCCTCCAGTTGCGAGCGGGTAAACTCACCAAGGCGCGGCTGGCGAGCGATGGCCCGCTGCAGGATCTGCTGCACGTCCTCTTGGCTGTAGCGGGATCTGGACATTTGACGAGAGGAAACCTGACGACTCTTAGTTTAGGGCAGGCAGACTTGGCAGCTCCCCAATCCCAGCCAAGGGTAACTAGGGAGAGGATCCCCCTAGACTTAGGCAGCGCTCCCGAATAGCCTGCAGGTTGAGGGCGAGATCGCGGCGGATGCGCCGTTCTACTAGGCCAACCGGCATGCGGCGCGGCGGTTGCACCTGCAGGTGGTAGGTGAGCAGGGTCTGCTGCTCTAGCCAGTCGGCTAGCTCCCAAAACCCCTCGAAGATGAGGAAATCCCCTTCTACTTCTTGAAAGCGCAGTTGGTGGGGAAACACTTCCTCGATAGCCAGCACCACCGCTGCAGAAAACCGGGCAAACAGAACTTGCTGGGATCCCACTTGACGCACCAGTTTGCGGCCATTCTGGCTGCCAAGGAGGCGACTTTCCACCAAGTTAGGAATAAACTCCGCCAGATGGTCGTAATCGGTTAAAACCTGCCAGACCTGCCGGCGCTCTACCGGGATCAAGATGCGGCCTTGCACTTGGCGGCGGCGCTCCCCCAAGTCTTCTACCTCTACCTGGATGTCTGAGAACTCCCTCCCGCTAAGGAGAGCAAGAGCTTCTAGGTGACCTTGTGGATCCTGGTCAAAAGGCATGGCAAGGAAAGGGTTGAAAGCCAAGGCAGAAGCTGCCAGCCCCTCAACAGGCTGAGCTCCCCTGGAGCATTGTATAAGGGATAACGATCCTAGGA
Organism: Synechococcus sp. O70.1; assembly: GCF_047462215.1. Lineage (NCBI taxonomy): Bacteria > Bacillati > Cyanobacteriota > Cyanophyceae > Synechococcales > Synechococcaceae > Synechococcus > Synechococcus sp. O70.1. Next base: position 61,002 of record NZ_JANSIT010000007.1, read on the forward strand.
GAGAAGAGCCCGGAACCAACTCAGGATTACCTGCCAAACTTGGTCGAGGAGGGCAAAGGGATCTCGCAGCTCCTGGAGCACCTGCTGCGGGCCGATTCTAAAGACCACGTACAAAACGGCTAGGAGGATCACGATCCCCACCGCTGTCCAGATGGCCTCTCGAACTACCCGCACCCAGAAGACCAGCATAAAAATGGCGATGGCTACAGCGGCAACCAGCGGCAGTGTCTCCAGTACCATCGTGCTTTCCCCCCTAGCTTAGTTTTGGCCTCTGAGGATCAGCCGAGCCGTCCTTGTTTTCCCAATCAAGAGTACAATCGAGCCATGCAGCGCCTGCAAGCAGCCTGAGTGAGCTGGGGAGAAGAACGAGTTGGGAGCGTTGCTCCAGTTGCTGGCTAGTTGGAGATGAGTGTGTTGGCTTCAGCAGGATCCCCTCCCGACTTCGCAAGTGTGCCGCACCGCTCACGGCAGCGGATTCACCCCACTGCGGTGATCCATCCCAAGGCTGAGTTGCACGAGACGGTGCAGGTGGGCCCCTATGCCGTTATTGGCGAACATGTGCGCATTGGTGCCAACACCGTGGTGGGGGCCCATGTGGTGATCGAGGGCTGGACCGAGATTGGTGAGGACAACCAGATTTTTCCAGGAGCGGTGCTGGGCGCAGAGCCACAAGACCTAAAGTACAACGGCGCACCCTCGCAGCTGGTCATTGGCAGGGGCAATCTCATTCGGGAGTTTGTCACCATTAACCGAGCCACCAACGAGGGGGAGGCGACGATAATTGGCGACTACAACCTATTGATGGCCTATGTCCATGTCGCCCACAACTGCGTCATCGAAAACCAAGTGGTGATCACCAACGCGGTTTCCCTGGCTGGCCACATTCACATCGAGTCCCAGGCGCGCATCGGCGGCATGGTCGGGATCCACCAGTTTACCCGGGTAGGGCGCCTGGCTATGGTGGGGGCGATGAGTCGGGTGGATCGCGATGTTCCACCCTACCTGCTGGTGGAGGGGCATCCAGCCCGCATCCGTGGCCTCAACTTGGTGGGGCTGCGGCGGGCCAAGGGGATGGAGGGATCCCTGCCGGCCTTGCGCCAAGCCTACCGGCTGCTCTACCGCTCCGGATTGCCCTTGGAAAAGGCGCTGCAAACGCTGCGGGAGAGCCTGCGAACCGAGAACGGGCAGAGCATCCTCTCCCTAGAGGGGAAAGAGCTGGTGGACGAGACGGGATCCCTGCTACACCTGCTGCAATTTTTGGAAGATTCCCTTTCCCAGCCGCAACGGCGTGGTCCTCTGCCTGCCTTGCGTCGCAGCAAAGAGGATGCCGAGGACGGGGACGACCTGTGAGCCATCTGTTTGTCTGCACCGGCGAAGTCTCCGGGGATCTACAGGCTGGCCATCTCATCCGCGAGCTGCTGCGCCAGCGTCCGCACCTGCGCATCACGGCAGTTGGGGGAGAGGAGATGGCTGCTGCTGGAGCCCGGCTGCTGCACCGCACAACTGAAATTGGCTCCATCGGTATTCTGGAGGCCCTTCCCTTCGTCCTCCCTGCGCTGTGGGCGGAGTGGAAGATCCGCCGCTTCCTAGAGCAAGATCCACCAGATCTAGCCATCCTGGTAGACTACATCGGCGTCAACAGCCGCGTGGCTTCCCTGTTGCAGCGGCGGCGTATCCCTGCTGTCTACTACATTGCCCCCCAGGAATGGGTGTGGTCGCCCAGCAGCCGCCTCACCTACCGCCTAGCCCAGCAAATGCGGCTGATGGTGGCCATTTTCCCCGAGGAGGCCCGCTACTACGCCGCAGCAGGTGCCCGGGTTTGCTATGTCGGCCACCCCCTGCTGGATATTTTGGCGAGTGTCCCCGGTCGTGCGCAGGCCAGGGCGGAGTTGGGGATCCCGGAGGAGGCTACGGTGGTGGCGCTGCTGCCCGCCTCCCGCCGCCAGGAGCTGCGCTCAGTTTTGCCTATCCTGCTTCAGGCAGCGCGGCTGCTGCGGGCTCGTCTGCCCCAGGTGCAGTTTTGGGCGCCGCTGGCCTCGCCCCATTTTGCCGCCCCAATTGCCCGAGCCGCCCGCCGCTATGGGCTGGAGGATCTCACCCTTTTCTTGCCTCGCCCTTCCCCTCCAAAGGCCCATCACCTGCTTCTGGCGGCCGCTGACCTGGTGTTGGCCAAGTCGGGCACCGTCAACCTGGAGGCAGCCATCTTGGGGATCCCGCAAGTGGTGGTCTACCGCCTCAACCCGCTCACCTTTTGGCTAGCCCGCCATTGGCTAAAGGTGTCGGTGCCCTTTATGGCTCCCCCCAATTTGGTGCTTATGCGTCCCATTGTGCCGGAGCTGCTCCAGGAGGAGGCCCAGCCGGAACGGATTGCCCAACTGGCGCTGGAGCTACTGACCCGGCCCGAGCGCCGCGCCCAACTGCAGGCTGACTACGCCGCCATGCGGGCAGCTCTAGGGGAGCCGGGAGTTCTGGCCCGTGCGGCCAAGGCTATTTTGGAGGTGCTCGACAGCGAGACCAGCTCCAAGGAAGCTCAGGCTCCGAGCGCCTGAGGCTAGCCTGCTGAGAGAATGGCGTCCAACAAAGGATCGGCCCCAAAGCGCACCACATCGGTACAGGGCCGGCCCGTCTCTGTTTCCACCTGGCGGATCTGGGCCAGGGCCGCTTCCTCTTCCCAGCCAAAGGTATTGAGGGCTACCCCCACCAGCGGTGCGGGGGCAAAGGCGCCAGCAGCTGCAGCCACTTGTTCGTACAGCTCGATCACCTTAGGCAAGGGAGGAATGGGCACATCGTTCATCCCTTTGATGTGGGTCTGCCCAGCTCGATGCACCAGGATGAGATGGGTGGGCTGGGATCCCCTTAGCAAAGGCAGGGTGGCGGTGGAAGCGGGGTTGAGCAGGGATCCCTGACCTTCAATGTGCAGAATGTCGTGGTCAAAGCCATAGCGCAGCACCAGTTGCTCCACAGCGCCGCTGGCATAGTCCACCCGCACTGCATCCAGAGGCACTCCGTCGCCGCTGATGAGGATCCCCGTCTGGCCGGTGGCCAAGAAACGAGAACGCAGGCCGCGTTTCAGGCTGGCCCGGTGCAGTTCCAGGCTGGTGGACATTTTGCCGACGGCCATGTCGGTGCCCACCGTCAGTACCCGCCGACAGGGGAGAGAGCGAGCTAGACCTCTCCCTACTCCCAGACCAGGAGGTTCGCGGCGAATGTCCCAGATCCAGGCTCCCGGCTGCAGCCACTGCCGCAACTGGGCATCTTCCGCTAGGGGGGTGTGCAGCCCGTTCACCAAAGACAAGCCGGCTTGCAGGGCTTGGCACAGCTCCTCCCGCCACTCCGGGGGCAGCTGGCCGCCGGAAGGAGCGATCCCAATCACCAACACCTCGGGGCCGTAAACCAGCGCCTCTTGCACCGAGGCTACGATGGGAATGTCTTTGGCAATGCCCGTGAGTTGGGCCAGGGATCTCCCCGCCTGCTCCCGGTCAATAACCGCCACCACCGGGAAGGGCCCATACCGAAGCAACCCCAGCCCTGTTTTGCCGTGCTCCCCCAACAGGCCGCCGTGGAGCAGGATGGCCACCCGAGTTTGGCTGGAGAGCATGGTCCTACTCCCGCAACTCCACCCCTAGGCCGGGTCGGTCGGTGGGGATGAGACAGCCCTCCTGCACCAGAGCCCCGGAGAAGGGATCGTCGACGAGATTGAGGTGGCTGTCTAAGTCCACGTAGTCCGCTAGCGGCGCCAAGTGGGCCGCTGCCGTGTTGCCCAAAGCGGTGTTGCTGTAGCAGCCCAGCATTACCTGTAGCCCATGGGCTCTGGCTATGTGGATCATGCGCCAGGCTTCGCTAAGGCCGCCACACTTCATTAGCTTAATGTTGATGCCATGAACCCGATCCGCCAGGGCAGGAATGTCGCGGCTGTCAAAACAACTCTCATCCACAAAGATGGGCAGCTTCGACTCGTGCCACAGGGTGATTAGCTTCGCCTCCTGGCCCCTCTCCAGGGGCTGCTCCAGGTAGCTCACCCCCTGCCCCGCCAGCCAATTGCTCATGCTCAGGCTTTGCTCCAGTGTCCAAGCCCCATTGGCATCCACCGTAATCAGGGATCCCAGCGGGATCACCTCCTGCACGGCAATGAGCTGGTTTTGATCGGCCATTAGGCCCAGTTCGCTGCCCAGCTTGATCTTAAAGGCCCGCGCCTGTTGGATCTGTTCCATCCAAGCCAGAGCCCGCTGGCGCGCCTCCTGAGGGGTGGAGAGGCCGATGGTTAGGGTCGTGGGCGGAATGCGGGAGCGATCTAGGCCCCACAGCTGCCAGAGGGGCCTCCCCAGTCGCTTGCCCATCCAGTCGTGCAGGGCTATGTCCACTGCCGCCCGCACTGCCGAGGGGATCCCGGCCTGCAGCAGTTCCGCCTCAACAGCCTGCCGCTCCCAGGGAGAGTGGCGGCGTAGGATCCCTTTAGCCACCTCCAAACCCGCCAAGATGTCCTCCAAAGACTGGTAGCAGTCCTCGCTCACCGAGAAGGGGCAAGCCTCTCCCCAGCCCTCGATCCCCTCCTCTTCAACGCGCACCCAGGCCAAAGTGGCCTCTGTATAGGTGCCGCGGCTAAGGGCGAGGGCATAGCGCTTGTGAACCGTGAAGGGCTCAACGTAAAGCCGCATGAGCAGTCTAAAGGTGGGTCGACTTTCTCCCTTCTAGATTTCCATCAGGTTGCAGAGTCGGGCCAGTGAGGCCTCCTACCCCTACCGTTGACCTTGGGGGTCAACTACAGTCAATATGGACACATCGTGCGTGCCCCAGCCACTGCTTATGAGCGATCTTCCTCCCCCCTTGACCTCCCGTCGCGGCAGCGTGAGCAAAGCCTTAGCGATTGCCAATGCCAGCATCACCCCCTTTGGACGCAAGCTAAAAGAGCTGGGCTTTGCCGACGATAAGCAAATCCAAGACATTCAAAATGCCCTCAAAGCGGATCGAGAGGGCGGCAGCAAAGTTTTGGCCCTGGCGGTCAAGAACATTGTGGGCAAGGAGCTCACACCTGACCTGGAGCGGGCCTACAAGCGACAGCAGCTTTTTGAGCTCAAAGTTATCTACGGGATCCCCTCTCTCGACACCGACCTGGAGCCGGTGGATCTCGCGGAGATGAGCGAGCTCATTGAGTCGCTCTTGCCCCTTGATATCTGCAACCGCTATAAGTTCTTGCCCATTCGCCGCCAAGACAGCCAGGTCGTGGTGGCAATGGTCAAGCCGGACAACCTGCAGGCGCTAGACGACATTCAGCGGCGCTTCCGCATCCAAGGGCTAAAGCTGCAGCGGCGGGTCTTCACCCAGCAGGACTTCGAGACCCTGATCAACCGCTACATGGATGCACAGGCGGAACTGCTGGCTGTCAAGGGGATCAACGACACAGATGTCGCCAGCCAAGTTGCCCCCCAAGAGGAAGAAGAGGTGGTGGTCAACACTGCCGAGATTGATCTAGACAGCATCGAGGATGTCGCTGTTGATGAGGCCGGCGAGACCTCTCTGGAGCAGCAACTCAAATCGGCAGACGATGCCCCGATCATCAAATTGGCCAACCAAATCTTGATCAAGGCCCTGCAGGAACGGGCATCTGACATCCACATCGAGCCGCAAGAAGAAAACCTGCGCATTCGCTTCCGCAAGGACGGGGTGCTGCGGCAGGCTTTTGAGAACTTCCCCAAAAAGATCATTCCTGCTCTTACCGCTCGATTCAAGATCATGGCCAACCTGAACATTGCCGAGCGGCGCTTGCCTCAGGACGGGCGCATTCGGCGGATGTTCAAGGGACGCAAGGTGGACTTTCGCGTTAGCACCCTGCCCTCCCGCTACGGGGAAAAGATTGTCCTGCGCATCCTGGATAACTCCGCCACGCAACTGGGCTTGGATAAGCTGATCACCGACCCAGAGACCCTTGCCAGCTTCAAGGACGTTGTGAGGAGACCCTTTGGTCTAATCCTGGTAACCGGGCCCACTGGATCCGGGAAAACCACCACCCTCTACTCGGCCCTGGCGGAGCTAAACGATCCAGGCATCAACATCAGCACCGCCGAGGATCCCATCGAGTACTCTCTGCCGGGGATCACCCAGGTACAGGTTCTCCGGGAGAAGGGCATGGACTTTGCCATGATCCTGCGCGCTTTTCTGCGGCAAGACCCGGATGTCATCCTGGTGGGGGAAACCCGCGACCACGAGACAGCCAAAACCGCCATCGAAGCCTCCCTCACCGGTCACCTGGTGTTGACTACCCTGCACACCAACGATGCCCCCAGTGCCATCGCCCGCCTGACGGAGATGGGGATCGAGCCGTTTATGATCTCCAGTTCCCTACTGGGGGTGCTGGCCCAGCGCCTGCTGCGGCGGGTATGTCCTGAGTGTCGGATCCCGTACCACCCTACCCCCGAGGAACTGGCCCGCTATGGCCTTAGCCTCAGCGGCGACAACGAACAGCTGACCTTCTACAAAGCCAACCAGCTCTCCCCCAAAGAGATAGAACAGCGCAAGGCCACCGGCAAACCCATCTGTGAGAACTGCGGGGGCGTGGGCTACAAAGGCCGGGTGGGGGTGTACGAGTTCATGCGCATGAACGACCGCTTGGCCGACTTGATCAACAAGGGGGCTCCCACCGAGGTGCTCAGGGAGGCGGCAGTTGAAAGCGGCATGAAGACCCTATTGGCCTACAGTCTGATGCTGGTGAAGCAGGGGCTAACCACGCTGGAGGAGGTGGATCGAGTCATCCTCACCGACAAAGGCTTGGAGACCGAGCTGAAGGCTCGTGCCAAGGCCCTTAGCACCTGCCGCAACTGCGGTGCTGCCCTGCGAGTGGAGTGGATGGATTGTCCGTACTGCTTGACGCCGAAGTTTTAGTTTGACTCTTGTTAGCTTCAACAGAGCAACTCACGCCATTGATTGGAGAGGGAAGTCCTATGAAACAACTGATGATCGAAGACCTGATGGAAGAAATCATCCGGAGGGGCGGTTCCGATATCCACATCTCAGCCGGCTTGCCTCCCTACTTCCGCATCAATGGCGAACTCCAGCCAACAGAGTATGATCCCCTCACGCCTGAGGAGGTGCAGCGGCTCATTTTCAGCATGTTGAACAACACCCAGCGAAAACAATTGGAGCAGAACTGGGAGCTGGACTGCTCTTACGGCGTGCGCGGGATCGGGCGCTTCCGGGTCAACGTCTATCGCGAACGGGGCAGCTATGCCTGTGCTATGCGAGCTCTGGCCTCGGAAATCCCCAGCATTGAAAAGCTGGGCCTGCCCGACATCTGCAAGGAAGTTGCGCGACTGCCGCGGGGCCTGGTGCTGGTAACGGGACCAACGGGATCCGGCAAATCCACCACTTTGGCCGCTATCATCGACTTCATCAACCGCGAGCGAGCTGAGCACATCCTCACCATTGAAGATCCCATTGAGTATATCTACACCCCCATCTGCAGCATCATCCACCAGCGGCAGTTGGGCGAAGACACCAAGAGCTTTGCCAATGCCCTGCGGGCGGCGATGCGGGAAGATCCGGATGTGATTTTGATTGGGGAGATGCGGGATCTGGAGACCATCCAGTTGGCCATCACCGCCGCCGAAACCGGCCACCTCTGCTTTGCCACGGTGCACACCAGCTCGGCTGCCCAGACGGTGGATCGCCTGGTGGACGTGTTCCCGCCGGAGCAACAGCAGCAGATTCGCGTGCAGCTTTCTAACTCTCTCAAGGCCGTCTTCTCGCAAACTTTGGCCCGCCGCCTCAACCCCAAGCCAGGGGAGCCAGGCCGGGTGCTGGTGCAGGAGATCATGGTGGTCACCCCAGCCATCGCCAACCTCATTCGGGAGGGCAAGACGGCCCAGATCTACTCGGCCATCCAGACGGGCGGCAAGCAGGGCATGAAAACCCTGGAGCAGGATCTGGCCAACCTCTACCTGCAGGGCAAGATTGACTTCGAGACGGCCATGTCCAAGACCTCTCGTCCTGAGGAGTTGCAGCGGCTTTTGGGCAACGTTGCCGGGCCTTCCCCAGCCGCGGCAGTTCAGCAGCAGCGGCCAGCAGCGGTTACTGTCCGTCGCTAGAGATCCCTGCCTGGAAGTTCCCCGCCAGCCTTTGGCCGCCGGTCTCATCTGTAGCTAAGCTCTAGCTGGGGGAGAGTGGCGGTTTGGCTGAGGTTGCAAAACTAAGCCAAGGGATCCCACTCCGGAGTTTTAGCAAGCATCCAAGCAGGGGTAAGCCATGCCGCGCTACAAGGTTCGGGGGTTAAAGGCCGGTCAGCCGGTACGCCTGACGGTGGTAGCCAACAACTTGACCGAGGCTCGCGCACGGCTGCGCCGCGAGGGGATTTTCGCCAAACCGGAGGACATTCAGGAGGAGAAGCCCTTTTTCTCCCTGGATACGTCTTTCGATTTCTCGATGCTGCGGTCCATCGACATTCGCGACAAGGCGGTGTTCTCCCGGCAATTTGCTGCTCTCATCAACGCCGGCGTGTCGATGGTTCGCTCTCTCACCATCATGGAGGAGCAGACTGGCAACCCCAAGCTCAAAAAATACCTGAGGGCCATCCGTGCGGAGGTGGAGGCGGGGAAAAACCTCTCCGACTCCATCCGCCCCTATCCAGATGCTTTCGACAGCCTCTACTGCAGCATGGTGCAGGCAGGGGAAGTGGGCGGCGTGCTCGATGAGGTGCTCAACCGCCTGGCCAAGCTGCTGGAGGACATGGATCGCCTGCAGAAGCAGATCAAGTCGGCCATGACCTACCCGGTGGTGGTGACGATCTTGGCTGTCTTGATCTTCTTGGGCATGGTGCTCTTCATCTTGCCCACTTTTGAGAGCATCTACAACGACTTGGGGGGGGAGCTGCCTGGCTTTACTCAGTTTTTCATCAACGTCAGCAAGTTCCTACGCACACCCCAGTACAGCTTGGGTCTGGTGGGCTTTCTGGTAATGGTCTTTTTTGCCTTTCGCCGCTTCTACCGCACCCCGGCTGGCAAGGAGACCATCGACGCGCTGGCCCTCAAGCTCCCTCTCTTCGGGGATCTGATCCAGAAATCGGCGGTGGCCCGATTCTGCCGCACCTTTGGCGCTCTCACCCGCTCTGGCGTGCCGGTGCTGACTGCCTTGGAAATTGTGCGGGACACCTCAGGCAACCAGGTGGTGGCCAACGCCATCGACGCCGCTCGCCAATCCATCTCGGAGGGGGGGCAGATCGCCCCTGCCCTAGCTAAGGCCAAGGTGTTTCCCCTGATGGCCATTCAGATGATCAGCGTCGGCGAGGAGACGGGGGAGCTGGATGCCATGCTGATGAAGACAGCCGACTTCTACGAGCTGGAAGTGGAGGAGGCAGTGCGCGCCCTGACCAGCTTGCTTGAGCCTTTGATGATTGTGATCTTGGGTGGTATGGTGGGCTGCATCATTGTGGCCATGTACCTGCCCATGTTCAACGTCTTCGAGCTAGTGAAGTAGCAGGTTCAGGTACCGCTCTGGCCAAGTTCTGCCTCGAGGAACGGGATAGTTTCGCCAGCCTAGGGTATGAGCGTCCGCACGGTCACCACTGCCCCCTTCCCTGACCAAAGACCTGGCACTTCCGGCCTGCGCAAGCCGGTACAGGTGTTCCAGCAGCCCCACTACCTGGAGAACTTTGTCCAATCCATCTTTGACGTCCTCGAGGGATCTGCCGGCCAAACCTTGGTGGTGGGGGGAGATGGCCGCTACTACAACCGAGAGGCTATCCAGATCCTGCTCAAGATGGCGGCAGCCAACGGCATTGGGCGGGTGTTGGTAGGTCAAGGGGGGATCCTCTCCACGCCAGCGGTCTCCTGCCTCATCCGCAAATACGGAGCTTACGGCGGCATCATCCTCTCAGCCAGCCACAACCCCGGCGGTCCGCAAGGAGACTTTGGCATCAAGTACAACATCGGCAACGGCGGCCCCGCCCCGGAGAAGGTGACCGAGGCCATCTACGCCCGCACCCAGCGGATCCGCGAGTACCGCATCCTAGAGGCCCCGGACGTAGATCTGGATCGCCTAGGGGAGCAACGGCTGGGATCCCTGACGGTCTGCGTTATCGACCCTGTGGCCGACTACCTGGATCTAATGCAGCGCCTATTCGATTTTGACGCCATCCGCGACTACCTGGCCTCTGGGGTTCGCATCGCCTTCGACGCCATGCACGCCGTCACTGGCCCCTATGCCCACGCCATCCTGGAGAAAGCTCTAGGAGCGCCCCAGGGCAGTGTCCTCAACGGCCAGCCGCTGCCGGATTTTGGCGGCCTCCACCCGGATCCCAACCTGGTGCATGCCCGCGCCCTGGTGGAGCTGCTGTTTCGGGAGGATGGGCCCGATTTCGGCGCCGCCTCCGACGGGGATGGGGATCGCAACATGATCCTGGGCCGCCAGTTCTACGTAACTCCTAGCGACAGTCTGGCGGTGTTGGCTGCCAACGCCCACTGGGTGCCCGGCTACCGGGGGGGGCTGGCCGGGATCGCCCGCTCCATGCCCACCAGCCAGGCGGCAGATCGGGTGGCGGCCAAGCTGGGGATCCCTTGCTACGAAACCCCTACGGGCTGGAAATTTTTCGGCAACCTCCTGGATGCCGGCAAAGTCACCCTCTGCGGCGAGGAGAGCTTCGGCACCGGCTCCAACCACATCCGCGAAAAAGATGGCCTCTGGGCTGTTCTCTTTTGGCTCAACATCCTCGCCGTGCGGCGGCAGTCGGTGCGGCAGATTGTGGAAGAGCACTGGCGCACCTACGGACGCAACTTCTACTCCCGCCACGACTACGAGGGGCTGCCGGTGGAGGTGGCCGAGGAGCTGATGGAGCACTTGCGGCGCTCTGTGTCCGGCTGGGTGGGACAGCGCTTTGGCGCGCAGACGGTGGCCTATGCCGATGACTTCAGCTACACCGATCCCGTAGACGGCAGCACCAGCCGCCACCAAGGGATCCGCATCGGCTTTGAGGATGGCTCGCGCATCGTCTATCGCCTCTCTGGCACCGGCACCCACGGCGCCACCCTGCGGGTGTACTTGGAGCGGTTTGAGCCAGATCCCAGGCGGCAGGGTTTGGATCCCCAGGCGGCCCTGGCCGAGCTGATCCAACTAGCGGATCACTTCGCCCAGATTCGCGCCCGCACTGGTCGGCAGCAGCCGGACGTCGTCACCTAGCTCTCCCCAAGGGCTGTGCTTCTTTTGCTCCCCCAGCCCTTCCTGCGACAGGGAGCACATTTGCCACACCTAGCCTTTCTTGGAGGTTTGGGTAGCTCTTTTGCCCAGGCCCAGCCACCTGCGCACCTTGTCCATCCAAAGCTGAAAGGGCGAAGGCTGGGGTCGGACTGCCACCTGAATAGGTTCGTCCTGAAACTCTTTGTCTTTGAGGCGAAAGCCAAATTCCAGCTCGTCTTTAACTTTGCCAAGACGGGGAAAGAGGCGGACGGCTGCTTTTTTAAGCTCTTCCTCGTTTTGGAAGATGGCCTGGTGGATGGCGCTGGAGCGACTGACCGCCAGGGATCCCACGGGCAGCCAAGGGTTGGGTTTGCCGGGCTCAGCCTGGCGGCGCCGGGCAAAAATGGCAAACTCCGGCATTCCTTTGGCTTTCAGCTCGTCGTAGCGTTTGGCTGCTTCCTTGCGCTTGGCGGCTTTGGTCTTTGCTGCCTGTTTTTCGGGCTGCGAGGGGCTAAAACCCTTGGGCTGAGGCATACCTCGCCTACGGAAAGGTGGGCTCTTGCAGCTTAGCGCAGATTGGCTCAGCGAGGATCGTGCTTGGCTAGTCAGCGTGCTAGAATTGTTGCGCTGTAAGTTGGATCACGGGATGTAGCGCAGCTTGGTAGCGCACTTCGTTCGGGACGAAGGGGTCGCAGGTTCGAATCCTGTCATCCCGATGGGGGCTGGGCTAGCCCTCGGTAGCGGCCGGGGGCGGTAGCTGCTGTAGCCAGGCACCGACATTAATGCGAAGCTGTTGTCCCAGCTGAAGCAAGCGGCGTAGGGTTTCGGCGGGGATCCGGCCAGGGGCACGCTCTAGGCTGCTGCGGAGTAGTTCTGAACGCCGGCGCTCCAATCCCAGTAGGTAGAGCTCTTGGAGGCGATCCAAGTGGATGGGCAGGCCCAGATCGGCAGCCAGTTGCAGCCACTCTTCCAAGTTGTGGAGCTGCTCGCTGAGGGTTTCCGAGTCGGCTGCCTGGGCCAGCTGCCACATCCCCCGCTGCAAGAGCCGATCCAAGACCCGGGCTGCCTCTTCCTGCCGCAACTGACACCCCAACTGCTCTGCCTCGCGGGCAATTGCTCGCAACTCCAGCAGGTGATCCCGCTTGCCCTCTTCTATTTCCATGGCCCGTAAGCTGCTCAATAGGCGCTGGTTGAGGGTAATCTGGGCGGCGGCCAACAGCTCTTCCGGGATCGGCAGGCCATCGGCCCGAAAAGCCATCAAAACCCCGTAATTCTCCAGGTAGGTTTGGCGATAGAGCTGGGCCAAGCGCTCCAACGTGTCCTGGGTAAGCCAGCGCAACATCTGCTGCCGGTCTTCCTCCGTTAGGGCGTTGAGGTCGAAGGTTTCCGGTCCCAGCAGCTCTTGCAGGGTTAGGACGAGCTGGATGCGGCTGCGGGAGCTAGACAGCAGACTGGCTTTCAACTGCTCGTAGCCGCGCTGCCCTGGAAACGGCTTGACGCCACATTGAAAGTCCCAGCCGCCCAGGTGGAGTAGAGCGTAGATGAGGTCGTGCTCTTCAGAGGTGGTGGGAAAAGAGAGCTTCACCCGCCCAACCAGCAGCGTGGATCCCCCTATAGCTAGGCGCTCCTGATCCACCGGCTCCAGCATATACCCAGAGGAGCAAGGTACGCCGTTGACCAGGGAAAGCATGGCGTGCTGGGCCACGAGCCGCTGCGGGCTAACCCGGCGGGGGCGCACCAAAGCTTGGTAAACTCCTCGGCCGTCTTTGTAGAGTTCGAGGTTGCTGGGGGCCTTGCTTAGGCGAAGCAGAAACTCCTCCTCCAGATCCACCTTGGTGGCAGCCGCTGCCAACTCAATGGCCCGCGCCGCATAGCGCAGGATTTGCACCCCCTCAGGGCGAGCGAGTTCTTCAAAGAACCAGCCGCAACTGGTGAACATCAGTTGGCTGTAGCGCTGCATCTCCAACAGGCGCAGCACCTGCACCCGGTCTTCGGCAGTGAGGCGGTGGCTTTGGTGCTCCTGCAAAAATGCCTCCCTGCGCTCCCGATCCAGGATCACCTCGATGTAGCGATCCCGAGCCAGCCAGGGATCCCGCAGGTAGGCCTTAGCCTCCGTCTCGTAGATCTCGGCCAACTGATCCCGCAGCCAGTTGAGGGCCTCCCGCAGCGGTTGCCGCCAGCGTTGGTGCCAGCCAGGCACTGCACCACAGCCACAGTCCCGTGACCACCGCCCCACCCCATGGGCACAGCTCCAGGCAGTAACTGGCTTTAGTTGCACCTCCCAGGTGGGAGGGTGGTGGCTGAGGAAATGGGCGTAGTTGCCCACTTGCCAGCCTCGGCGGGGAAACTCCTCGCAGAAGGCATAGGCCAGGGTACGCTCGGTTCCGCGTTTGTGGTGGCCAAAGGTCTCGCCATCCGTGGCACAGTTGACGAGTTGGACTTCTCGGCCAGGGCGAATGGCCAACTGGAGCCGCTCCGCCAGCGCCTGGGTGCTGTAGGCAATATCGCCAAAGCCAAGGTCGCGGGAGATGGGGCCGTCAAAGAAAAAAACATCTAGGTAGCCGCCTCGGTCGGGGGTAAAGCAGCGATAGGGCCGGCTGGGATCGATCTGGCCCTGGCTGACATCGATCCATTCCGTTTGCCCCAAAGGGCGAATGCGCTGCGCCTGGCTGGGGGCTAGGATGACAAAGCGGATCCCGCAGTCGACCAAGGCCTTAACCGTTGCTGCATCGATAGCGGTTTCCGCCAGCCACATGCCTTCGGGGAAGCGGCCAAAGCGATGCTGGAAATCGGCGATTCCCCAGCGGATCTGCGTGTACTTGTCCCGCTCATTGGCTAGGGGCAGGATGACGTGGTTGTAGACCTGGGCAATGGCATTGCCCTTTCCCTCCAGCCGCTCGGCGCTGAGACGGTCGGCAGCCAGGATGCGCTGGTAGACCTCAACGTCGTGCTCCTCCAGCCAGGCAAGGAGGGTGGGGCCGAAGTTAAAACTCATGAACTCATAGTTATTGACAATGCGCACCACCTGCCCTTGCTCATCAAGGATGCGGGCAAAGGCGTTGGGCCGATAGCACTCCGCCAGAATGCGCTCGTTCCAGTCGTGGAAGGGGTGGGCGCTGGGCTGGCGCTCAATGCGGTTCAGCCAGGGATCCTCGCGCGGTGGCTGGTAGAAGTGGCCATGCAACACCACGTAGGGAGCTGTGGTCCGCGGGCCTGGGGACTCAACTCCTTGCCCAGACTGGGCCGCTGGCTGGGCGGGGTTTTCGGAGCCACTCGGCAGCATGAGACCGCACTCTTTGCTTGCCCTTGGAGCCTCTAGGCTCCTATCCCCACGTTACCGCGATCCCCAGCAGCGACTATGTATGATTTGGACAGAAACTCAGCGCCCAGGGGGTTAAGGGCGGTTTTGCCTTCCTGCCCTCCTCCCTCAAGGGGCTGCAAGTTTGGCTTGAGCTGTATGGTTGAACTCATCTTGCCCCGTCGTCGCTTGCTGGAGCAATTGCTAGCTCGCCTAGGGTTCAAAGATCCCACCTGGCTGGAGCAATTGCGCTGGGACTTACTGGATCAGGCTTTGATTCACCCTTCCCGGGATGGCCAGCGCAACAACGACCGGCTAGAGTTTCTGGGGGATTCCGTCCTACGGATTTTGGCCACTGAGTTCTTGTTCCAGTCCTATCCTCACCTGTCAGTAGGAGAACTAACAGCAATTCGCTCCGATCTCATCAGCGATGCTCACCTAGCGGAACTGGCGGATCTGCATGGCCTGGAGCGTTACCTCGAGCTGGGATCTAGCTGCCAAAACGACTTGGCGGGTCGGGCACGACGCTTGGCGGATGCTTTTGAGGCCCTGCTGGGATCCCTGTACCTCAGCTGGGGCATCCACACCCTGTCCCGGCTGCACCCCTGGCTGGATCCCTACTTTCGCCAACGGGTAGAGCAGTGGTTCCAGGATCCCACTCGTCGCAACCCCAAGGCTGCGCTGCAGGAGCTAACCCAGCGCTGGTGGGGCATTTTGCCAGAGTATCGCCTCGTGGCTGCCCAGGAGCACCCGCCCCGTTTCACCATGGAAGTTTGGGGCCAAGGCCAATGCTGGGGCCGTGGCGAGGGGCGCTCTAAAAAGGCGGCGGAAATGGCCGCTGCCGCCCAAGCCTACCAATACCTGCAGGAGCAAAAATTGGCGGATACGCCTCCCCAAGGCTGCTAGAACAAGCGTAGTGCTCCCCTAGGGGCTAGCTGGATACGACGGTATGGATCCCAAACTGGAAGAACGCGCCCGTGAGCTGCGCGCCCTGCTGCAAAAAGCCAGCATCGCCTACTACGTCCACAATGCCCCCATCCTGGAAGACAGCGTTTACGACCGCCTCTACCGCGAGCTGCAGGAGCTAGAGCAGGCCCATCCCGAGCTGATTACCCCCGACAGCCCCACCCAGCGGGTAGGGGAAAAACCCGCCGAGCAGTTTCCTACGGTTTCCCACCGCGTTCCCCTCTACAGCTTGGAAAATGCCTTCAACCTGGAAGAGCTTAAAGGATGGCAGGAGCGCCTGCTGCGGCTGCTGGGGCGGACTCCTGACGAAGGGGAGCTGGAGTACGTGTGCGAGCTGAAAATCGATGGCGCGGCCCTGGCGCTGACCTACGTGGATGGGCTGCTCCAGCGGGGGGCCACCCGCGGCGATGGCCAAGTGGGCGAAGACATCACCCCCAATGTCCGTGCCATCCCTTCTATTCCCCTGCGCTTGGCAACCGCCAATCCCCCGCCAGTCCTGGAGGTGCGAGGAGAGGCCTATCTTCCCCTTGCCGAGTTCGAGCGCATCAACCGCGAGCGCTGCTCCGCTGGGGATCCCCCCTTTGCCAACCCGCGCAACTGCGTCGCCGGCACCTTGCGCCAGTTGGATAGCCGCGTGGTTGCCGCCCGCAAGCTTAGCTTCTTTGCCTACGCTCTCCACTGGCCGGAGGGGTGGCCTGCCGGGGATCCTCCCCAAACCCAGTGGGAGTGTCTGCAGCGGCTGAAAGAACTGGGATTGCCTGTCAATCCTCTTTCCCAGGTCTGTCGGAACCTCCAAGAGGTGGCCCAGTTCTACGAGCGGTGGCGGCAGGCCCAGCTTCCCTATGCCTGCGATGGGGTGGTGGTTAAACTCAACTCCCTGCGGCTGCAAGAGGAGGCCGGCTTTACGCAAAAATTCCCCCGCTGGGCCATTGCCCTCAAATACCCTGCCCAGGAAGTCCCCACCCGCATCCGCGCTATCGTGGCCAGCGTTGGCCGCACTGGGGCCGTTACACCAGTGGCGGAGCTGGAGCCGGTGCTGCTAGCCGGCACCACCGTCAGCCGTGCCAGCCTGCACAACGCCGATCGCCTGGAGGAGCTGGATGTCCACATCGGCGACACCGCCATCGTGCGCAAGGCAGGCGAGATCATCCCTGAGGTGGTGGGGATCCTCAAGGAGCTGCGCCCCCCCGATGCCGTTCCCTATCGCCTGCCCAGCCACTGTCCCGAGTGCGGCACCCCTTTGGTTCGCCCTGCTGGCGAGGCGATAACCCGCTGCCCTAATCCCGACTGTCCCGCCCAGATCAGGGGTCAACTGCAGCACTGGGCCAGCCGCGACGCTCTGGATATCGAAGGCTTAGGGGAAAAGCGAGTAGCCCAGTTGGTGGAAAAGCTAGGAGTGCGCACCGTAAGCGATCTCTACCGCCTCACCCCGGAACAGTTGGAAAGCTTGGAGGGGATGGGATCCCGCTCCAGCCAGAAGCTGGTACAAGCCATCCAGCGCTCCCGCCAACAGCCCTGGGAGCGTGTGCTCTACGGCTTGGGGATCCCCCATGTGGGAGTGGTCACTGCCCAAACTTTGGCCCAGCACTTCCCCGCCCCTGAACTCTTGGCCCAGGCCAGCATCGAGGACATCGCCCAAATCTACGGGATAGGAAGAGAAATTGCCGAGGCAGTGGTGTCCTGGTTTGCCGATCCAGCCCACCAGCAGCTCCTGCAGGAGCTGCGCGAGTTAGGGATCCCTGCCCTGCCTCAGCAAAAGGCCCCTGCGGCTGCTCAGGTGCTGGCTGGGAAGAAGTTTGTGATTACCGGCACCCTGCCTACCCTGTCTCGCCAGGAGGCCAAGGCTTGGATTGAAAGCCGCGGCGGCAAGGTAACCGCCAGTGTTAGCCGCCAAACAGACTACGTGGTGGTGGGTTCAGACCCTGGCTCCAAGCTCAAAAAGGCTCAAGAATTGGGGATCCCCCTGCTGAGCGAAGCGGAGCTGTTGGCTTTGGATCCTGGCAATCCCCATTCTTAAGTGGAGCCTCAGGGAAAAATTTAGGCGGCCCAGCTTGTCCTGGCCTTGGAGATGGTTTATATTCAACTCTGTGAGGAGTGAACGCCGGAAGGGGAAGCGGACGAAACAAGGAAAGTCCCTTCCCCTTTTGGATGCAACAGACACGTGTCAAGACCTGCCTTGGCCTTGCTCAGGAACAGTGCAGAGCTCTCTTCTTCCCCGCCAGTCCCCTTGGCAGCAGCCGGCGATGTTCCCCTATCATAGAAGTAGCGGAGACGCATGTTTCCGTTCACTCCTCACACCATCCGCCGCTCGGCGTTAAGTCGAGCGGTTTTCCTATGGGCTTTTCCCCCTCTAAGGTAAGCTCAAGCCAGGCAGCGCTAGGAGGGATCCCTGGCAATGGAAGTGTTAGACTAGGAATACTTGGCTCACCAGGTTATTTGCCTTTCTAGCCAATTCATCTCACCCTGCGGCGAGGGAAGGCAAGCCGCTTTTTCGGGTACCTACTTCAACAGCCAACAGCGACGAGGATCCCATGGCCAAGCATGACTCCCAATTGCGGTGTTCCTTCTGCAACAAGTCTCAGGATCAGGTACGCAAGCTGATTGCAGGGCCAGGGGTCTACATCTGCGATGAATGTGTGGAGCTGTGCAACGAAATTCTGGAGGAGGAGCTCTACAACGGCAACAGCTCGCCAGCCTCAGCTCCTGCTGCCAGACGGCGGGAAGCTCCTAAAAAGCCCCCGCGCGGCTTGCCTTCTTTGGCTCAGTTGCCTAAGCCGCGGGAGATTGTGCGCTATCTCGACCAGTACGTGATTGGCCAGGAAAAGGCCAAGAAGATCTTATCGGTAGCAGTCTACAACCACTACAAGCGGCTAGCTGCCAAAGCCAATCCTGGCAGCGCTGGATTGGCAGAACTGGAGGAGGTGGAGCTGCAAAAGTCCAATATCCTTCTCATTGGTCCTACTGGATCTGGCAAGACCCTCCTGGCTGAGACCCTGGCCCGCCTGCTGGATGTGCCTTTTGCCGTTGCCGATGCCACAACCCTCACAGAAGCTGGCTATGTGGGGGAGGATGTGGAAAACATCCTACTGCGCCTGCTGCAGGTGGCCGACATGGATGTGGAGCAAGCCCAGCGCGGCATTGTCTACATCGATGAAATCGACAAGATTGCCCGCAAGAGCGAAAACCCCTCCATTACTCGCGACGTTTCCGGGGAAGGCGTCCAGCAGGCCCTGCTGAAGATGCTTGAGGGGACTATTGCCAACGTGCCTCCGCAGGGAGGTCGCAAGCACCCCTACCAAGATTGCATTCAAGTGGATACCTCCAACATTCTCTTCATCTGTGGAGGGGCTTTTGTCGGCCTGGAGAAGATCATCGAGCAGCGCATTGGCAAAAGATCGGTGGGGTTCATCAAGCCAGGGGATCAACCAGCGGTTACTCGCGAGCAACGCCTAGCCGATGCTCTCAAGGCGCTGGAGCCGGAGGATTTGATCAAGTACGGCATGATCCCAGAGTTCATCGGGCGGCTGCCAGTGGTGGCTACGCTGGATCCCCTGGACGAGAAGGCCCTCGAGGCCATCTTGACGCAGCCTAAAAATGCCATCCTCAAGCAGGCCCAGAAGCTGTTGCGCATGGACGGAGTGGAGCTGGAGTTTGAGCCAGCTGCCATTTCTGCCATTGCCAAGGAGGCCTACCGTCGCAAAACCGGGGCACGGGCGCTGCGGGCGATTGTGGAAGAGCTGATGCTGGATGTGATGTACGAGGTTCCCTCGCGGCGCGACATCAAGCACGTGCGTATTACCGCCGAGATGGTGGAGCGTCGCTCTACGGGCGAGTTGATCCCCCACCCCTCCACCTTGCCCAAGCCGGAGTCTGCCTAAGATGACAGCTCTGCCGAGCCCGACTGCATGGCTTATGATCGATGGCTGGTTTTGGCAGAAAGGGTCAGGGGGTGGATGGGGCGGGCAGAGCGCGAGTATGCGGTGATTGGGCTGGGGCGCTTTGGCACAAGTTTGGCCCTCACGCTGATGGAGCGAGGGCATAACGTTTTGGGGATCGACCGCAGCCGCGAGATCGTGCAGCGCCTGGCGGACCAGCTGACGCAGGTGGTGGCGCTCGATTCCACCGATGAAGACGCCCTGCGGGCGGTGGATATTCCCTCCTTTGACACGGTGGTGGTGGCCATTGGCAGCGATTTCGAGAGCAATTTGCTGACGACGGTAGCCCTCAAGAGTCTGGGGGTACGTAATGTTATCTGCAAGGCTTCCACGGAGCGGCAGCGCTCGATTCTCCTGCGAGTAGGGGCAGATCGGGTGGTGCTGCCGGAGCAGGAGGCAGGGCGGCGCTTGGCGCAGGTGCTAACAGCACCAGGGATCCTGGATCAACTGGAGCTGGAGCCCGGCTACGGCATTACTGAGCTGGAGGTGCCGGAGGCCCTGGTGGGTCATACGCTGGCGGAGTCGGACTTGCGCCGCCGCTTTGGCATCACGGTTCTAGTCGTGAAGCGAAAACAGTCGCTGGTGGTCTCGCCGCCAGCAGACTATGTTCTGGAGAAGGGAGATCTGCTGGTGGTGCTGGGGGCCAACACCAACATCTCGCGGCTGAATGAGATGTAGGGGTAAAGGTTCGATGAGAGAGGGCCGCGTCCCGCCGTTGCAACCGGAGGGGGCTGAGCGCTGGAGTTCCCCCCGCTTTTCTCCTCAGTCTCGGCTACTGGCCAACCCCTTACAGCGGCTCTTTTTTGGAGACAGGCGTCGCCCGCTGCCACCGCCATCACGGTTGGTGGCCGGACTGGGCCTGTTGGTAGTGGTGGGGACTTTGCTGCTTAAGCTGCCGGGGGTCGGCCGGGGGGATCCCTTGAGCTGGAATGAGGCCCTGTTTACGGCCACATCGGCCCTGAGCGTGACGGGGCTCTCGACGATTGTGGCGGCAGAGGATCTCACTTTCCTAGGCCAGATCCTGCTGCTGCTCCTCATCCAAATTGGCGGGGTAGGCTTCATGGTGGTGGCGGTGGTGGTGTTTCAACTGCTTGGGCGGCGCATTTCCCTGCTCAATCGCCTGGCCCTCTGCAACTCCCTGGGCCTGATCGATCCGGGGGCAATCCTGGAATTGACGCGGCGGGTGCTGATCGGGGTTACCCTCATTGAGCTGGGGGGGGCCTTGCTGCTCTGGGTGCACTGGCGGGATCTCTATGGCCCGGGTCGGGCGGTTTTTCTGGCAATTTTTCACGCCGTCTCTGCTTTTTGCAATGCTGGGTTTGACCTATTTGGGCAAGAGGGGATCCCCACCGATGGACTGTCGCTGGCGATCTTGGGCACTCTCATTTTTATCGGCGGCCTGGGCATCCCGGTTTTGTCGGATTTGTTGACCTGGCCGCGGGGCCACCGCCCCTCTTTGCACACCCGCATCACTCTGGTTGTGGTGGTGGTTCTGCTCTGCACAGGCGGCTTGGGGATGTTCTTGGCCGAGAGTTTGCCTGGCGGCTCCCTGCGCGAGCTGAGTTGGCCTCGCCGCCTGGGCCTGGCGTTTTTTCAGTCGGTTTCGGCCCGCACTGCTGGGTTTGCCGGGATCCCGATTGAGGACTTGACGCCAGCAAGCCAGTTGCTGCTGATGACGCTGATGTTTATCGGCGCGGCACCGGCCTCGATGGGAGGCGGCACCACCACTGGCACCTTAGCGGTGTTGGTGCTGGCCTTGTGGGGCTATGCCCGCGGCTTGCCCAGCGCTCAGATTGCCGGGCGCAGTTTGGATCCCTCGATGGTGCGTAAGGCAGCAGCAGTGCTGACGGTCTCCCTGTTCGTGGTGCTATTGGCAACTTGGCTGATCTTAATTACCCACCACAACAGCAGGCTGGAGCCGGTGCTCTTCGAGGTTATTTCTGCTTTTGCTACCTGTGGCCTCTCGACGGGGTTCACGGGAGAGCTCAACCTCTTCGGCCAACTGCTCATTGTCTTGGTGATGTTCTGGGGCCGGCTGGGGGCGCTGACCATTGTCTTGGCTCTGGCCCAACAGCAGCCCCGTCCGCTGGTGACCTACCCCGAAGAGGCGATCTTAATTGGCTGATCTCTTGCTCTCGGCCCTGGGGAACTTGAAGGAAGAGGAGGCGTCTTAGCTTGTAGTTGGGATGGGAAGCAGCCCTGAAGCAAGCTTTTCCCCAAGCCGTTTCCGTTAGACTGAGTAACAAAACAAGTGGCTTCAGCCACACCCTTGGTGTCCCTGACCTCTCAGGAGCTCTGCGTGTCTAAGTTCCTCCTGATCGGCTCGACGGAGCCTTGCAGCGGCAAGTCATCAGCCATCTTGGGTTTGGCTAAGCATCTGCAGCAGCAGGGGGCGAAAGTTGCCTATGGGAAGCCGCTCGGAGCAGGCGACAGAGAAATGGATCCGGATGTGCGCTTTATAGCGGAAACCCTGCGGCTGAGCCAGATGCCCCCCATGCTCCTTCAGCTTGACGAAGCAGCTTGGCTGGCTCACCTGCGGCAGTCTCCTACGGATCCAGCTCGCTCGGTTGCCTCTCTGCTGGAGTTTGTCAAGGCATCCCCTGCGGATTTGGTTCTGCTAGAGGGCCCAGCCGGTCTCTACGAGGGAGAGGTGTTCGGCCTCTCCTTGGCCAAAATGGCCCAAGCTCTGAATGCTCCAGTGCTGCTGGTCAGCCGCTACCGTTCCCCTTCGGCGGTTGATGCTCTTCTCTTTGCCCACTGCCAACTGGGATCCCACCTGTGCGGCGTGTTGCTCAACGATGTGCCGCCCGACCAAATGGGGCCAGCCCAGGTCGTCGTCCGACCTTTTCTGGAAGCGCGAGGGATCCCGGTTCTGGGCATTTTGCCCTCCCATCGCATTTTGCGCAGCGTCAGCGTCGGCAAGCTGGCGTGGCAACTGGAAGCGGAGGTGCTCTGCTGTCCGGACCGGATGGATTTGATGGTGGAAAACATCGCCGTGGGAGCGATGAACGTCAACGCTGCCCTGAAATATTTCCGCAACCTGGAACACAAGGCAGTCATCACCGGCGGCGATCGCACCGACATTCAACTGGCTGCCCTGGAGACTTCCACCCTCTGCCTGATCTTGACCGGCAAGCTACCTCTTGATCCCCGCGTTCGCTCGCGGGCAGAGGAGTTGGAAGTGCCGATCCTCTCGGTAGATCTGGATACCTTCACTACCATTAACCGCATCGAACGGCTTTTCGGCCAAATCCCCCTGCACGAGGAGGTGCAAGTCCGCTGTATCCAGGAACTCATGTCAGCAAACTTTGACTTTTCTCGCCTTTACGCTCGTTTGGGCTTGACACAACCCTTAGCGTCGGTGTCGGGCGCCTAGAAAAGCTGTCCTGCGCTTTTCCACTTATGGCTAAGATCTCCCAGCCAGGCAAGACCTCAGTAGCTCAGCCTCCTCAGCTAGTTGCATGTCCCCACAGCGGCATCTTTGCCGATGGGGGCTGTTCTCCCAACCCAGGACCAGGGGGATGGGCGGTAGTGGTGGTTCGAGACAACCAGGTTGTGGAAGAGTTTTGGGGAGGGGATCCCGCCAGCACCAACAACCGCATGGAATTGACCGGCCTCATTCGGGCCTTGCAATACTGCCGGGATACGCTGGGCAACGCGGTAGAGACCATCTACAGCGACTCCCACCTTTGCGTGCAGACTTATAACGATTGGATGGAGCGCTGGGCAGCCCAGGGATGGCGGCGGCGCACAGGGCCAGTGGAAAACTTGGATCTGGTTGAGGAGTTATATCAACTCAAGCAGGAGTGCCCTCAGGTGCGGGTGGTCTGGATCCCAGCCCATCGGGGTCTGCGCTGGAACGAGTATGTGGATAAGCTGGTCGCCCGCGCCCGACCCAAGTAATTCTAATTCATCGCCTCACGGCAGAGTGCAAGACTTCCTGAACCGTTCTGGCCATGCGCTCCCAGGTAAAAGACTTGACCCACTCCAAGCCTTTGCTGATTTTTTCAGCGCGCAGCTTCGGATCCAAAACCTGAGCCATCGTATCTGCCAGGGAATCTTCTACGTAGAACGCAGCATCTCCTCCCGCTTCCACCAAGGCAGAGTTGGGATAGATGATGACAGGGGTTCCACAGGCCATGGCCTCCAATACCGGTAGCCCAAATCCTTCATAGGCACTTGGGTAAACCAGAGCTACAGCATTCTGGTAGGCATGAACCATGCCCTGTAGATCTAGGCGAGCGCTGAAGACAGGCTGAGGAGCTGCAGCTTGCCGGTAGGTCTCTGGAACAAACGACCCACAGGTGCAAAGGACAGGAAAGGGCTTGTAGGACCACTGCTGATAAGCCTCGAAGAACAACTCGTGTCGTTTGTAGGTTCCTTGCGAGCATTGAATGAGTAGCCAGTGTTTGGGGGTAGCCGAGGGATCCGGCTTGAACACACTGGTGTCAACTCCGGGGTGAGCTACCACCGCCTCTTTCCCAGTTAGGCGAAGGAGGTCACGGGCCGTGTTTTGGCTAACCGCTATGATGCGAGTGGCTACTTCAAGGGCGGCGTGCTTTTGGCGCCACATGGGATCTGCCAGATCCCAACCCAGTAGCTCTGGGATCATGTCATGGAGCAGGAGCACCTGAGGAACGTCAGGAGCTAGATAGGTATAGTAAGTGCTCATAAAAACGTCCGCCCCCGACCAAGCAAAGGCTTGCCGCAACTCAGGATCATCCCAGTAGGCGTAGCTAAAGGGATGCCCCTGCATTCTCTCCACACCTTGGGGTAGCTCTCCTATGCCGCCCCGATCGTAGAAAGTAACGCGAATCCCAAAGCGGGGCAATTCTCGCAGTAGGTTGCGCCAAACCGTGGCAATACCACTTTGGGCAAATTGGAAGAACACTCCATCCACAAACAGGTGAAGACGCTCCCGCACCTCTACCACTAAGGGATCCCCGTATGCCCAGGGGAAAAAGGGCTGCAGCGAGCAGGGCTTTTCCGCTTTTTGCAGCTCTTCCCAGGCTTTTACGGCCCCTTGATAGCCGTAGTAGGACTCCTTAAACTCCACCTGCTTTCGCAACGCATAGGCATAGTGGTCAAACACTAAGCCCTCTGCTTCTGCTTGGTCTGCAGTCAAAACCTTCTTAGGAACCTGTCCATTTCGGGTTAATATGGGCGGCTCGTGAGTTTGCCACTCACACTCGGTGGGATCCCACCTCCAAACTCGCCACCACTCCATCTGAGGGTTGTTGCCCCACTTGCCTTTGTTGTCCAACACAAGATTGGGGCCCACAAAGTAGCGACAGTAGAACTGAGCTGCCTCTAAACTGGGGTCTGCTTCAAATCGTCGATGCACCCGTCGGATTTGTTCAGCTGTCCAAATCTCATCAGCATCCAACTGCCACAGCAAGCAGGGATAATCAGGCTGAGCTGCCCTGACCATTTCGATTTTGCCATCCCAAAACTGGCCATCAGGCTTCTGAACCAGCCGAACACGGGTATCCTTGGCCGCCAAGTCTCTCAAGTATTCAACTGTGCCATCTAAGCTGTGCCCTTGAGCATACTCCTCAGGGATCCGGCCACCGTTGGCCAAACTCCACCCTGTGTCATGCCGCAAGGCAGCAACGCCCTCAACCACCACCCATTGCCAGGGGATCCCTAACCTATCCAACTGACAGAGAACAGGGTAGTGGCGCTCAATGTAGGGTTGTCCATCCAATACAATGGTGAAGAAATGAATAGGAAGGGTAGCTTTAATATCCTTAAAGATGGCAAAGCCGTTGCGGGCATTTCTCCAGCGAATGAGTCGGTAGCCACATCTAGGAAGCTCCCTCAAGGCGCGGCTATTCTTAAAAGCAAGGATATCATCCAAGGCAATATACTTGGGACGAGCACCCCGCTCTAAAAAAGCTTGCAGGTCGTACCAGCCTGTAAACTCGCCACCGTCGATGAGAAGAAGATCGGGATTGGGAACTTGACTTGCCCCATCTGTGGGAACAGACTTGAGTAAGTCTTCATCCCCCTGACGCCACTGTAAAGCCTGCTCTCGGCCATAGGGAGTCCAAATGCTAGAGCCAGATTCCAACCATTCTTCCACCTCCTCCACTGTAGCGATCCTAGGCTGGGCAGCAGCGTGAATGGGAATACAGCGGGGATCCTCGCTTACCCTCTTAGCCAACTCCCTGTAGCGCTCAGGATGAGCTTCTATGCTGTAAATACGAGCAGATTTGGGAAGAGCATATCGCAAAACAGCTGTGGATCCTTCTCCACTACTGGCCCCTACCTCGACCACCACCCGCAGGGAGGGATCCCTGCAGATTTCTGCAAGAGCCGTCCCAAAAGGTTCATCCAGTCGAATCTCTGGTGGGATGTACCACTCTGGCTGAGCAGAGTCATTTTTTCGTTGTTGACCGACCCAATGACTATAAGCGACAGCAGCTTCTCGATGGTAGAAATGATAGAGGGAACTAACTTGAGATGAAAAGGCATCAGGTTCATCTTGAAAGAGGTCATAAAGGTATCGAGTAATCTGGAATAGCCACAGGCGCGCCACCTCCTCTCCCAGCGGAGGATCATAAAGGGAGTTGGCAAAAGCGTCGGGTGGCCAATCTTCTAGGATTTGTTTCAGCACTAGACACACAGAATCCTCTTCCCCAGCTTTGGCGAAGTAGTCAAGGCTGTGTCCCAGGAGCTGGAGTCGCTGGTAGTCGCGTGCAGGCAGCTTCAAGGCTTCCTGCCGCATGCGTTCTGCAACAGGCTGATAGACAATCGAAAGAACCTGCAAAAATCGCCTTGCCTGTGGCCACAGCAATCCTTCCGGAGATCCACCCCCATACCTTTCCGCAAACTCAGGGGCAATGGATAGAGCAATGGTCTCCAGGAGAATTGAAGGGATACCTTCTTGCTCAGCTTGGGCAAAAAAGTCAGAGTAAGATCCTTGCCAAAATAAAGCTCCTAACTGCTCGAAGTTCTTGGCTTGTGTCACAGCTAGTAACCTCTGGTGCTCTTCCCTACAGGCGGAGAAAGTGACTCTGCCCAAGCATAGCAAGGGTTTCAACTTTTGGAAAAGGGAGGACTCCTAGGGAAGGTAGAACTACCTCTTCGGATACTCACTATTCCAATCTCGTCGGTAGCGCACGGGGCAAGTATTCCATGCGCTTCGGTTTGCTAAGGCTAAAGGGAAGATGGTGCTAGGCGCAACTTCTACTTAAGAACTTGGCTTCGTGGGCCTCTGCCCAAGTGCTGCGATTGGCTACAACCACTAGCTGCCTAAGTAGCTATCACGCAGCCTCAGCTTCGTCTCCAGTTTCGTCCCCAAACTCTCCCCCTCCCTTGATTGTGGTTGGAAGCTCTTGGCTTCTGGGATCCTGTCAGCTCAGGCTTCCTGACGATGTTCTGCCAGAGACAGCGCTGGTTCCTCCGTCGGCGCCCCTGGCGCTGGCCTTTTCCACCAAACCGGAAGAGGCGAAGGAGCTGCAAGCCTGGGCTGGGGATCGGCTGGTTCAGGAGGCGGGAGCGCAAGTAACGGAAGCGGACTACAACCGGATCAGGCCGTAGGTGAGGGCGTAGCGCACCAGCTCCGTGCGGCTGCTGGTGCCCGTCTTGTTCAAGAGGCGGGTGACGTATTTTTCCACATTGCGCACGCTGGTCTGCAGCTGCTTGGCGATCTCCTTGTTCATCAACCCCTCCGCCACCTTCTCCAGCACCTGCTGTTCTCGTGGCGTCAGCTCTACCTTGATGGGTGGAGGCAAGGAGGTAGGGGCAGAGGGCTGTGGAGGAGGAGCGGCAGCCAGGGTACGCTCCGACAACAGGGCGCGAATCGAGGCCAGCTCGCGGGCCACCACTTCCGAGAGGCTAGCCGCGCGGGAGCGCTCAATGAGATTGGAGACAATGGCCACCAGCTCTTCTGGATCGAAGGGCTTGGGCAAGTAGGCATCGACGCCGGCCCGGTAGCCCTGGATGCGGTCGGCGGTCATCCCTTTGGCGGTGAGGAATACCACCGGCAGATGGCTGTAGGGCTCGAGTTTTCGCAATTGCGCCAAAAATTGGTAGCCATCCATGCCCGGCATCATGATGTCAGAGATGATTAGCTGGGGCTGGGCCGTGCTGAGCAGTTGCAGAGCCTGTTGGGCGTTGGCAGCCGGGATCACCTCGAAGCCGCTGTCCTCGAGGTAGGCTTGCACCGCTTCCCGCAGGCCCGGCTCGTCATCCACCAGCAGGATGCGGGCCGACTTGCCAGTGGCGGTTTCGGGTTTGGCGTGGTCAGAAGGGGCCATTGTACAACTCCTGGCTAGCTTTCAAGGTTTTGCAGAGGTTTAACCTCTAGGAGGGCGTGGGCAAGCGGAGGCGGAAGCAGGAGCCCTGGGGGGAACTTTCCACCTGGAGATCTCCTCCCATTTGGGTAGCCAAGTCGCGGCTGATGGCCAACCCCAGACCCTGCCCGGGCTTGGTGAGATCGGCGCGAAAAAACGGATCGAAGATCCGCTCCAGGTTTTCGGGATGGATGCCGGGGCCGCTGTCACAGACGGCAATCCACACCTCCTGCCGAGCAGGTTCGTTGGCCTCTTCCTCTGCAGGCCTAACCTCCACCCTAAGCTGGATGGTGCCTGGCGAAGGGGTATATTTGCAGGCGTTGTCGATGAGGTTGTCCAACACCTGGCGCAGAGCCCGAGGATCCACCTGAACTGGGGGCAGCGAGGAGGGCAAAACGGCTTGGAAGCGATGCCCCTGGGTCTCTGCCAGGGCTTGGTAGAGAGGGATCCACTCCTGGAGCAAGTCAGTTAGGGCGAGGGGTCGGAGCTGCAGGGGGCCTGGAACTCCATCCAGGCGCTCGAACTCGCCCAGCAAGTCTTGCAGGCGCTTACACTCTTTTTCGATACTGAGCCCAATCCAGTGGTTGCGATCTTCAGGGGGCAAGTGCTTTTTCAGCAGCTTGGCCAGCATGTTCAAGGTCGTGATTGGGTTGCGCATCTGGTGGATGAGGGTGGAAAGCTGCTGAACAGGCAGCGTGATCCTTTCCCCTGGGCTGGCAGCCCTGGCCTTGTAGGCAGGCTCAGGCTCTGGCTGGGGCTGGGCAACTTTTTTTCTGGCTGGCATGGATCCCCCCTCTCGGCTCTCCTGGGGCACATAAACGGATCCTAGCCCTATCTCCTCGAGCCTGGGATCCGGACTAGAGCTGGCGGGGTAAGTAGATGTTGAGAATTTCCCCTTGCCGAGCCCGGTGGCGCACAGTGAGATAGCCCCCCAAGGCCCGGAACAGGGTTTGGGCCACTGGCAGGCTGAGGCTAATGGCCCCAGTGTCTGGCTGCACCACCAGCAACTGGCCAATTGCTTGAGGGGACTTGAGTTCCAAGCTAGAGGTGTCACTCCCCTCGGGGGTGTTTACCTGAAACTGCAGCTTCACCAGCTCGCCAGCGCTGAGCAATTGGGCGCGGATGTGGCTGCCAGCGGGGGTACTGCGGGCCAGGCGGTCGATGATTCCAAATAGCACCGCTTCCAGGGCCTTGGGATCGCTGACCACATCGGGCAGCTCGGCAGGGATCTCCAACTCCAAGCGGGATCCCCGCCGCTCTACCTGGTCTTGCCAGCGCGGCAGGTTTTGCCGCACCAGATCCACCAGCGCAATCGGCTCCAGTTGCAGTCGGCGCCCCTCCCCTTTCCCAGCAGGGGGCATCACTGTCTCAGTGGCTTGGAAAAAGAGGCTGAAGCGGTTGATTTGCTCGGTACATTCGCGGTCAATCTTTTCCACGTATTCCCGCACCCGCGGTGGCAGGTCCTGCTGCTTCAGGATGAGACTGGCCAGGGTGCGGATGGTGCTGAGGGGAGTCTGGATCTCGTGGATGAGAGCTCGCAATAGCTCCGCCTCCGAGAGGCTGCTCTGGGAGCTTGGCGCGGTAGGGATGCGGGCGTCTGCTTCCACAGCGGAAGGGGGCTTCTGCGACTTTTCTTTGGGTCGGGCTGCCCGGCTTTCCCCTTCGGTTCTGGCGGGAGGCAGGCGGGCAGGCGGGGATCCCGCCTCAGCGAGTGAACCCAGCAGGAGAAAGCTGCTAAAGCGAGCCAGCACCCGCCCAGGAGGCTTGGTCAGGGGGTAGTGGAGAGCCAGCTCCCGCCAAGCGGCTAGCTGCTCGGGTTTGCTCTGCTGCACCCGTTCCTCCAAGTTCTGCCAGGCCCGCCGCACCACTTCCGGCTCGAAAGAGAGCATCATTCCCCTTTGGCGGGTGTGGGGGTGGTACCCCTGGACGGCTATCACGGCAAAAGCAGGCGTAAGCAGCAGCAGAAATGGCTCCTCCACCAGTGGATCCTGGGGCAAGAGAGGGATCACGGTGTGGCCAGGAGCTGGGATAGACTCCGGCGGCAAATTCGGCGTAAACAGCCAGGGGGTCTCCCGCGCAAGCTCTCCGGGGCGGCATGGCAACGCCTCCAGGGACGGCGGATCCCCTATCATCCAAAGAGGCCACCAGGGTACCGGCCCGCCGATAACCACGCCAAATTGACCCACCTCCTGCCATAGCCGCAGCAGCGCAGCCACCGCCTGCTGCCAGACGCGCCCCCCTGCCCCCGGCAACCATTCTGGCAGGGGCAGCTCAGCCCAAAGGGCCTCCAGCAGGGACAGAAATCGGCGGCTGTTCACGGATCCCTCTGCTCCCACCCCTCCCCTGGTAGAGTAGCGGTTGCCATGCCCCTCAGACAGCGGAAAACCTCACCTTTAGCGGGGTGGATCCCCGCCTTAGCCAGTTCGCCCATCGGGAAGCGTGGCTCCACGCAAGTTGGCCCCCTTGAGGTTGGCCGTGCTCAGATCGGCGCGCGTGAGGAGGGCGTTGCTGAGATCAGCATTTTCTAGGTTGGTGCGACCCAAGTAGGCGTCCACAAGGTTGGCAGACCGCAGATCAGCTCCAGCCAGATTGGCCCGACTCAGATCCGCCCGCGCCAGCTTGGCCGAGCACAGACAGGCAGCAGAAAGATCGGCACCCTCTAGAGTTGCCTCGCTAAGGTTGGCTTCTGCCAAGTTGGCCTGGCTAAGCTTCGCCTCCTTCAAATTGGCCTTTCCCATCTGCGCCCCTTGCAAGTTTGCGCCCAAACAGCAAACCTCCCTCAAGTCGGCGTTGCTGAGGATGGCTCCCTGCAAACAGGCTTGCTGCAGGTTGGCCCCCTGCAAGTGCGCCCCAACTAGACTAGCCTCTTTGAGGTTGGCCCTGCTGAGATTGGCCCGCGTCAGATCTGCTCCCGATAGGTTGGCCCCCCTAAGATCGGCGCGGCTGAGGTTGGCGCTGCGCAACACCGCTCCTCGGCGGCTCTCGTAGCGGAGATTGGCTCCACGCAGGCAAGCCCCCTCCAGGTTGGCGCTGGTCAAGTCGGCCCAGCGGAGATCGGCATCGATGAGGTTGGCGTCAATCAACAGGGCCAGCCTCAGGTTAGCCCGGTGCAAGTCCGCCCCTTGCAAGGTGGCACCGTGCAGTTGAGCATCCCTGAGATCTGCCTCGCTCAAGTCGGCCTGGTTGAGGTTGGCTCCACTGAGGTCGGCTCCCACCAGGTTGGCTTTGCTTAGCTTGGCTCGCCCCAAGTAGGCAAAGATGAAGCTGGCTCTCTGCAGGTTGGCCTGGGAGAGGTCTATCCCAATTAAATCGGCTCGGCTGAGGTCAAGGGCGGCCAGGTTCTCGCCTACGAAGGAAGTGCACCCCCCTCGGTACAGCCGGAGCAGATCTTTAGCATCCATGGCAAGCCTACCCGCTCCTAGCAGCCATTTTAAGAGGTCCGACTCTCAGGCCAGGCCAAACAGACGGCGCTCCGCCTCCTCCATGCGCGCTAGGAAGGTGGTGAACTTGGCGGAGATTGCCTCGATTTCCTGCAAAAAGGCGCGCAAGGTCTGGTACTTGAGAACTAGGGCCTCCTCGAGAGGATGGCTCTGCAACTGCTCCTCTAAGGCTTGTCCCAACTCGCTCAGAGCATTTTCAATGGCGGCTTTGAGCGTGCCACTGCTGCGCCGTACCAAGCGCATGACCTCCTGCTGCAGGTGAGGCTTCTGCTGGGCCAGATCGCTATTGGCCAGCACCTGCCGCAGGGCCGCATAGGGATCTCCTGGCTGAGGTGGCGTCTCGACCCCTTCTTCTGTCGGCCTTAGCAAGCGCCACTCGGATTGCTCCAGTTTTTCAAGGATCCCTCTAAACAAGGCGGCGGATCCCTCAAAGTCTTTGAGAAAGCCGCGCAGCACCTGGTGCTTGAGGGTGAGGTATTGGGCTGGATCCTCGTCCTGCAGGATCTCGTCCAGGGCATTGCCCAAGTCGCTTAGGGTGTTCTCGAGGGTAACCATCAGGGATCCGGCGCTGCGCTGCAGCAGTTGGCGGCAGGGTTCCGGGAGCTCTTGGGCTGCGATGGCAGGAGGGCCAGCTAGGGAAAGTTCCGGCTCCAGCCAGCTCATGCCACTGGACTCCACCCCCCCAGCCGCACTTTCCCCTTTTAGCCAGTCGAGATCAGCAGTGGGGGTTTCGGCAGCCAGCCCCCCGCCGGCAACCGTTTCTAGGGGCACATAAGCGTAGAGGGGCTGCAACATCTGCAGCAGGGCATTGGCTGCCTGGGCATCTTGCTCAGGTTCCTGGAGTTGCTGCACCGCCTGCTGCAGCCGCGCCTCCAGCTCCTGGGGGGAGTTGCAGGCTTCGTAGAGGGCCTTGAGCAATTCGTCGAGGCTATAGCGCCTCAGGGTCGCCAACCCTTGCCC
This sequence comes from Synechococcus sp. O70.1, assembly GCF_047462215.1. Lineage (NCBI taxonomy): Bacteria > Bacillati > Cyanobacteriota > Cyanophyceae > Synechococcales > Synechococcaceae > Synechococcus > Synechococcus sp. O70.1. Next base: position 93,058 of record NZ_JANSIT010000007.1, read on the forward strand.
TGTGGGCTCTAGCTTGTGGTACAGAGCTGTAAACAGAACCAGCTTGGCCCGCAGAGGACTGGTCTGCTGCATCAGCCCAGCCCGCAGCTCAAACGGATCGTAGGCTTGCTTGCGCAGGTGTAGGCCGCCGTACTCCAGCGGAGGAGCCTCCCTGGCTGAGCTGCTGGGATCCCTTTGGGGTAGCTGAGAAGGCTGGTAGAGGGGCTGGAGCTTGCTCAGCAGCAGTTTGGCGACGCGGGCGTATTCGGCCTTTTTGTTAAGGCAATGGATGGCGTCGCGAAAACGCTGGCCCAGGTCCTCAAGGGTCGCATGCTCACGGCAGAGCTGCTCCAACAGGGCCCTTAGCTCCTCCTCGCTCAGCTTGCTGGCGTCGTTGGTCCAAGTGCGGGTGCAAGTGAAGTAAACCAGCTTTTTCACCCGGTCTGCATACCCGCCCTGCTGCACCGCCTGCCCAACAAGGCCAAGGGGATCCGAGAGAGCCATAAGAGCTGCTACGCGAGAGCTTTAGGCTTAGGCTGTTTCTGGAGGAGCATGGCCCAAGAGGTACCACCATCATCACATCATGAAGCCAGCGGCGGAGACAATAACCTTGGCTGCGGCAGAGGCTGCCTCAATCCTCCTGCCAGTCGAGTTCGGGATTGGTTAGGATCTGACGGCTCTGCTTGCGGCAGGGAAAGTGATGTCTTTCCCCGCTTGGCTTGAAACTTGCCGCTTGCGCTTCCTGGAGTTCGTGTAAAAGCTGCAGGTAGAACGCTCGCCGCTCCCAGTCCAGCTCCCGCAGCCCACAGCCCGGCTCCCGATCGTGCAGGCAATCGCGAAACTGGCAGGTGCCCAGTCGCTCCCGCACCTCCGGAAAGCAGTGGATTAGCTGCTGAGGCGAAACCGGCGGGATCCCTTCGCCAGCATTGAACCCCGGCGAATCGGCAATCCAACCGCCTTCTGGCAGAGGGAACAGCTCCACGTGGCGGGTGGTGTGCCGCCCCTGGCGCAGCTTCTCTGACACCGCTTGGGTGGCCAGCTGAACACCTGGCAGCAGCCGGTTGAGCAAGCTGGACTTGCCTACCCCCGAGGGGCCGGCTACCACGGAGATCTGATCCCGACAACGACGGCGGAGCTCGGGGATCCCGGCCTCAGTCAGGGCACTGACCAACAGGGGCTCGTACCCCCACCGCTGCAAACGCTGTCGCCACTCCTCGGCTACCGCCGCTTCGACACAGTCACACTTGTTGAACACCACCTGAATCCGCAGGTGGCTGGCCTCTGCTTGTACCAGCAGACGGCTGAGGGCGTCGGGGTCGGGCTCCGGATCCGCCAGAGCCACCACCACCAGGACCTGGGTCACGTTGGCAATGGCCGGCCGCGACAGATGAATTCGCCGTGGCAGAATGGCCTCAATCGCCCCCCGCTCTGGCCAAAGAGGAGCAGCCACTGGGGGCAGGCTAACCTCCACCCAGTCTCCCACCATCACCTGCTGCCCCCCTTTTTTGAGCTTGGCCCGCGCTGTGCAGAGGAGCTCTGCCGGCAGCGGCTTTTGGGCGGGGAAATGCCCCTCGATCTCGGGAAAGAGGGCAGCCAGCTCGGGATCGATGCGCACGCGATAAAAGTTGGCCTGGGCAGCTCGCACCCAGCCGGTGCAAGTGGATCCCTGCCCCTCCCTCTGGTGGCTCATGCCAAGTTCCCACGGCGTACCCAGAGGATGTAATATCCCTCGGGCGCCGCTTGTTGCCCTTCAATGGAATGGCCCGCCATCGTCAAGCTCTTGGGCACCTGCTCCAGGGGCTCCCCTGCATCCAGCCACAGCTCCAGCAGCTCCCCCGGGGCCATGCGTTCTAGGCGCAACTTAGCGCGCACGTAGTTGAGCGGACAGGGGATCCCGCGCTGATCCAGAACCAGCTTTACGTCTTGGGGGGGAACTGCCTCTGCCATCATTCCTCCTCCCGCTCCCGATGGCCAGGCATTTGGGCTAGCCCACGCAACAGCCCGCTCAAGAAGCTATCCCGCTTGTTGGTGCGTTCTCCATGCAGCTCAGCCAAGCGTAGGAGCAACTCTCGCTCTTCTGCGCTGAGGCGGGTGGGGATCTCCACCACCAGCGTGACTTTGTGGTCACCCCGCACCGCTGGGTTGCCAAGACGCGGCACCCCCTTGCCCTCCAAAACCAGCACCGTGCCTGGCTGGGATCCAGGGGGGATGACTAGCTCCGTTTCTTCCTCTAGGCCGGCTTTTGAGTCTACCGTGGGCACTGAGACTTTGGCTCCCAAGATAGCTTGCAGGTAGCTCACCCGCACCTCGGAGAGAATGGTGAGGCCATCCCGCTGGAAGTCGGGATCCGGCTCGACCGACAGGTAGACGTAGAGATCTCCTGGCGGGCCGCCACGCCGACCGGCGTCTCCTTCGCCTGCAACCCGCAAACGGGTGCCGCTGTCCACGCCGGCAGGGATGTTGATGCGCAGCTTCTTGGTAGTCTGGATCACTCCCTCTCCGTTGCAGTGGGAGCAGGGCTCCTCCAGCACCTGGCCGCTTCCTCCGCAGGTGGGACAAGTGGAGACCTGGGTAAAACTGCCAAAGGGCGTTCGGGTGGCCCGTCGCACCTGGCCAATGCCGCCACAAGTGGGACAGGCTTTCATACCCCTGCCCGGTTTAGCGCCGCTGCCCCCGCAGACAGGACAGGTCTCCAGGTGGCTGATGCGGATTTGCTTTTCGCCCCCGAAGATGGCTTCAAGAAACTCCAGCTTCAGGTCAAAACGCAAATCATCCCCCCGCACCGGCCCTTGGCGGCTACGGGCATAGCCGATCCCTGCTCCGGCAAAATTGGTGAAAAAGCTCTCAAACAGGTCAGCGAAACTGCCAATGCCACCAAAATCCTGGAACCCACTGGCTGCTGCTGCTCCGCTTAGCCCTGCCTCGCCATAGCGATCGTAGCGGGCCCTTAGCTCGTCATCGGAGAGCACCTCATAGGCGCGGTTGATCTCCTTGAAGCGATCCTCAGCCCCTGGCTCCTTGTTGACATCGGGGTGGTACTTGCGAGCTAGCCGGCGATAGGCGCGCTTAATCTCCTCCTTGGAGCTACCACGGCTAACCCCCAAGATTTCGTAGTAGTCGCGGGCCATAGAAACGCTTCAGAAAAAGAAAGCTCAAACTCGCTGAAGACACAACTGGCTAGACGACCTAACGGCAACTTTGCTCAGCAAGGGCCATAAATCTCGCTCCCCATCTCCAGCAGCGCTGCCCTCAGCTCTTCCATTGCCTTCTGCAAAGTCGCTAAGTCTACGTTATCATTTGCCAGCAGTGTCCTCAATGTGCCCGCTGCCTGGGCCCCCCGCTGGCGGCAGGCCTCACTAAGGCGGCTGGCATGGTCCTGCAGTGTCTTTTCGTAGTTGTAGAGCAGGCTGTCTGACTGGTTGCGGGCTTCCGCCAACTGGCGCCGGCGGCGATCTTCTTCCGCGTAGAGTTCCGCTTCCCGGCGCATCCGCTCAATCTCACTGCTGCTGAGGCCGCCGTGGTTGGTGATCGTGATGCTTTGCTCAAGCCCTGTTCTCTTCTCGCGGGCTGAGACTTTGAGGATACCGTTGGCATCGATATCAAACGAGACTTCAATCTGGGGCACTCCGCGAGGGGCTGGCGGGATCCCAGTTAGCTGAAAACGGCCCAAGGTCTTGTTATCCTTAGCCATGGCCCGCTCCCCCTGCAGGACGTGAATTTCCACCATTGTCTGGCCGTCAGTGGCTGTGGAGAAGATCTGGGTTTTGCTGGTGGGAATGGTGGTGTTGCGCTCGATGATGCGGGTGAACACCCCCCCCAAGGTTTCCACGCCAATGGAGAGGGGGATCACGTCCAGCAGGAGCAGGTCTTTGACCTCTCCGCCCAACACGCCTGCCTGGATGGCTGCGCCAAGGGCCACTGCCTCGTCGGGATTGACAGAGCGATCTGGATTTTTTTTGAAGATTTGCCGAATTTTCGCCTGAACAGCCGGGATCCGCGTCGATCCTCCCACCAGCAGCACGCGGTCGATGTCCTCCGGGGAGAGGCCTGCATCCTGCAGGGCCTGGAAAGTAGGCTCGACGGTGGCCTCTACCAGATCTCGCACCAGCTCTTCGAACTTGGCGCGGGTTAGCTCCACTTCCAGGTGCTTGGGCCCAGAGTCGTCGGCGGCGATAAAAGGCAAATTGATCAAGGTAACCTGGGTGCTGGAGAGCTCGATTTTGGCTTTCTCCGCCGCCTCCCGCATCCGCTGTAGGGCCATGCGATCTTGAGAAAGGTCGATCCCTTCCGTCTCGAGAAACTGACGGATGAGCCAATCCACAATTCGCTGGTCGAAGTCATCCCCGCCCAAGTGGTTGTTGCCAGCAGTCGCTTTTACCTCGAACACGCCGCCGCCCACCTGCAACACAGAGACATCGAAGGTACCCCCACCCAGGTCGAAGACCAAGATGCGCAGATCCTGATCCTGCTTGTCTAGCCCGTAGGCGAGAGCTGCCGCTGTCGGCTCGTTGATGATGCGCAGCACCTCCAGCCCCGCGATAGTACCGGCATCTTTGGTAGCCTGGCGCTGGGCATCCGTGAAGTAGGCAGGGACAGTAATCACGGCCTGGGTCACTGGCTCCCCTAGGTAGGCCTCCGCGTCGGCCTTTAGCTTTTGCAGGATCATGGCGGAGATCTCCTGGGGGGTGTAGGCACGATCCTGCGCCACCACCTCCACCATGTTGTCCCGGCCAGGGATCACCTTGTAGGGAACCCGCCTCCGCTCTTCTTCGGTCTCAGCAAAGGTGCGGCCAATAAAGCGTTTGATGCTGTAGATGGTGTTTTCTGCATTGGTGACGGCCTGGCGCTTGGCCAGTTGTCCCACCAAGCGGACATTGTTCTTGGCAAAGCCGACGATGCTAGGGGTGGTGCGCCCTCCCTCAGCATTGGTAATCACCACGGGCTGACCCCCCTCCAAGACTGCCACACAGCTGTTGGTAGTCCCTAGGTCAATCCCGACAACCTTCCCCATAGCCCCTTTTCCCGCGCATCAAACGCCATCCCACTGAATCATTCTGCCCAGAGTCCCCCAGCAACCTTCAGGTGGTGCTTTCACCTTCACTGTAGCTCTCTGAAGGGGGTTAGGCTCTACTGGTCAAGGTTCATGGAAGCAGTTTTGCTAGGGACTGGGAGCAGTTTGGGAAGCATCAGGGGTGTCTTCAGCGCTGGGTTGAGGGTTGGCCCCCTCGCTTGGCGAAGAAGGCTCAGGGCTGGGACTGCCCGCAGAGACAGCTACCATGGCATGGCGAATCACCACATCGCCCAGCTTGTAGCCTGGCCGATATTCGGCAACTATCACATCTTCGGGGTACTCACTGCTGGGTTGGCGGGCTATGGCTTCGTGCAGGCTGGGATCGAAGGGCTGGCCCACTGATTTCATGCGGGATACGCCCATTTTTTTCAAAGACTCCACCAGTAGGCGATAGACGCTCTGGTAACTGTTGTGCAGTTCCCGCTCGCGCTCAGTCTCGATCCTTAACTGCTGCTGGGCCCGCTCAAAGCTATCTACAACCGGCAGGATCTCCAGCACAAATCGCCGTCGTTCCCTTTGGCTAAGCTCCTCCTGTTCTCGCTGAGTACGCTTCCGGTAGTTCTCAAAGTCAGCGTAAAGGCGTATGTAGGAGTCTTCTTTCTCTTTCAGTTTCTGGCGCGTTATTTCCAACTCCTGCTGGAGCTGCCTGACGGTCTCGTTGAGATCTGGAGAAGCCTCGCTAGGGGAGGTGCCGACCTCTGCTTCACGGTCTTCCAAAATGAGCTTCTCCAGCTCTGCTTCCACGTTGATTTCTTCTTCCTGGATCTCAGGATAGGTCTCTTCTGGGGGCATCGGTTGCTTTTCTTCAGCAGTCATAAGGACAAGCACCAAGCAGTAGCCACAACTGCCAAGTTTGGCGCCTCAGAACCACTGCGGTACTCAGCCAAACCAGGCTCTATGCTGATCGTATTCTACCGGCTGCTCTAGCGGCCAGTTGTGGCGTTAGTGGCTCTAGCCCACCAGCAGACTCTCCTGGGATCGATCCAAGCTCCGGGGAAAGTAGATCTCGGCCAAGTTAGGGATGAGGTGCCAGTTGTGGCTGTAGATGGGCTGGAGGGGGGAATGGGTGCGGATGTGGCGAGCGAGAAAATCGCGGATGCTCTCGGCAGAGATCCAGAGCATTTGGGCTTCCTGGAACATGCTGTAGCCACCGCCCCCACCGGCGCGGTAGTGGTTGATGGCTAGGCGAAAGGTTTGCTCCGGCTGCACCGGCTGGCCGCGAAATTGCAAGCTGACCAGGCGCTCGCCCACGGGCCGAGTGAGGTCAAAGCAATAGTGGATACCGTGGTAGAGGTCGAAGGTGTAGCCGCGAGCCTCGGGGGCGACGACAGCCTTGGGATCGGCTGGCAGGTGCTTGGGATCCAACTGGCGAAAATACCCAGCCGTCTGCTCAAGAGCGCGCCGCAGAATGTCGCCGGTGATCTCCAGAAGGCAGAGGGTGTTGTCGTAGACGGTGAGGCTGTAGGCGTCTTGCAGGAAGATGGGGCCTGCCGCCAACCCCGCATTGCTACAGATGTTAACCAGAGAGAGCTCCGCCGAGAGGCCGGCCTCCCGCACCGCCTGCAGTTGGGCCTGATGCAGCAGCTCCGCTAGAGGATTGGCTCCCAAACGGGCTGCCAGCCCGCCGCGATAGGCACAGCAGGCATAGCCAATGGGCTGGCGGATGTAGCGCAAGGTAGCTTGGTGGTAGGGCTCGGTGAGGGCTAGGAATTGGGGATCGGCCGGGATCCCTTCTGCCGCCAGCAACTGGGCGGTTTTGCGAACCACTTGCCAGCCACTGCCGTGGCGCTCCAGCTCTAGGGAAACTTGGGAAAGGTGGCTACCCCAGTAGCCGGGCTGGACAACCAGGGCCTTAGCTCCCCCTAAGCCCGCAATGGTCTGATGGGTATGGCCGGAAAGGATGACATCGATGCCCTCAAGCTGGGCCAAAGCCAGCAGCTCGTTTTCTCCTGCCAGACTCTTGTTGCTCACCCAGCCGGAGCGCTCCAGGCTAAGCCAGGCCTCGGGGGTGCGCAGAGGGGGCAACCGGTCAGGGCCGCTGTGCAAAATCAGCACCAGCACGTCCACCTGAGGCCGCAGCAGCGACAGGTAGTGCTGGGCCGTTTCCAGCAGGGGGGCAAAGCGCAGCCCTGCGATGTAGTCGGGACGCTCCCAGGTGTCGATGCGGGGAGTGGTCAGCCCCAACAGGCCAACACGAATCCTGCCCACTTCCCGGATGACGTAGGGTTGGAAGAGGGGATCCCCGTTGTGGCGGAGAATATTGGCGCAGAGGGTGGGACAGCGGAGGTCGGCGGCGAAATCCTGCAGCACCTGCAGCCCAAAGTTGAAGTCGTGATTGCCTGGCGTGAAGGCATCGTAGCCAAGGGCGTTGAGAGCCTGGGCTATGGGGTGAGGAGAGGCCCGCTCCACCTGGGCGTAGTAGGTGCCTAAGGGGGATCCCTGAATGGTGTCGCCGCTATCAATGAGCAACACCGGGTCTTGGCTGCTAGCCCGCACCTCCTTGATCAGGGTGGCTACCTTAGCTAGGCCGTGCTCTGCAGGGCTCCCGGTAAAGTAGTTCCAGGGATGCAGGTTGGCGTGGAGATCGGAGGTGTGGAGAATTGTTAACCTCATTCCACTATCCTAACGGCAGCCAACAGCTCACCTCAGCAAAAACAGCACTTGTACGCAGCCAACCAGAAATCCCAGCAGCCCTCCTAAGTTGACGATGGCCTGCAGTTCCTGACGCACAATTTGCTGAATGGCCTGCTCCAGCTCAGCAGGGGAAGTGGCGTTAACTTTGTCAGCAATCACCTGATCCAAGTTCAACACGGGGATCACCTGCATCATGAGAGATTCTAAGTCGCGCTCCAAGTGGCGCTCCAGGATCAAGGCGAGATCAGCACTGATCTGGTCAATGGAGGCCATCACAGCCTTGGAGCTGCGCAGCCGCCCCAACACCAAGCTGGCTACCTTTTCCCAGTCAATACTCTCTCCCAAGCTGCGAATGGCATCGGCTCCCTGGGAGCGCAGGTAGTCTTGGATCCCGTCGCGCAGGGTGCGGCGCAACTGGCGCACAGCAGAAAGGGGCAGGTTTTGCAGCGAGAGGTTCTGCAAGAGCTCTGTCAGGCGGCGCGAAGCGTTGAGGTCTTTGAGCAGATCCGCCAAGAGGGCTTCTGCACCTTCCGGATCTTCCAGGCAATAGGCGCGCAGACGCAGCAGGGCGTTTTTGAGGCCAAACAAGTTGGCTACCACCCAGTAGGAGCCGGTGGCCCGCTCGCGAAACTCTTCATCCAAGGCTTCGATGTTGCGATCGGTAAGAAAGTCCACTAGGTTCTGCCGCAGCACCTTTGGGGGCAGCGCCTGGCTCAGGATCCACTCCGAAAGCTGCCGGGCCTGCTCCGCATTGAGGCGCAGTTCCAGCAGCACCTGGTCGAACAGTTGGTTAATTGGCCCCTCCAAAAAGGTTTCCTGACGGGCAAGCACCTTCACCAGGCGAGGCAGCGACTCGTTAAACAGATCCGCCAGGATGCGAGCTAGCACTTGCGCCGTTTGCTGTTGGTGCTGGGGATCCTGCAGCCGATCCAAAGCCACCCCTAGCAGCCAGCGGATCCCTGCTTGCATGCGCTCGGTTTGCAGCAGCTTGCGAGCCAAGTTGTGCAGCTCCTCCGGCGTAAGCAGGGATCCCATAATGGTCTTGGCAATCTGCTTGGCCAGGCGGGGCTGATTCTGCGGGATCAGGCCGGGGGTAAAGGGAATGCGCCAGCCGAAGACCCGGTAGGGGCGATAGGGCCGGAAGAGCATCTTGATGGCGATGTCGTTGGTGAAGTAGCCGATCACCAGCCCGGCCAAGGGGGGCACAACGTAGGTCCAGACGGCCATGGGGCAAACTAGGGGCTCTTCTCTACTCTACCGACCTGCCGCTGACTGCTCCGGCCTTAGCAAGCCGGGGTAACACTGCCCACGCTATTGGATGATCAGGCTGTCCGTGAGTTCCAGCTCCACCAGGGTATTGGGCTGCAGCGTCACCACCCGGTCAATGTTGGTAGCGCTGGCAGCTGCGCCCACGAGACTGCCGGCCAAGATGGGCAAGAAACCCCATCCCCCGGTAAGCACCCCTAAGGCCAACCCGCCCGCTGCTCCGTAGCCCGCTCCCCGCGCGACGGTGGTGCCCATATCGGTGTTGCGATCCAGCCCAACCGGCAGCAGAGAAGACTGACCTCTGACGAGATAAGTGGAAGAGCCAATGGTGAGGCGATGAGCCACAAAGCGGCTGCCGACAACCCGCTCTTGGGAACTGGCGCCCTCCACCTCCCGGCTAGAAAGCTTCAGTTCTTGGTAGACCGGCTCGAAGGTGCCCCACACCACACTCCCTGGCGGGATCACCACCTGGCCAAAGCGATCCACCACCGGCTCAGCAACCTCCAGATGGGCACTGATGACCTGGTAGGGCTGGAAGGTAATGGGGCGGTAGACTGTGAGGAGAAGGCGGGTACCGGCTGGCAGCTCGCCCCGCGTGGCTCCGGCCCGGTTTCCCCCTGGGCTAAGGTCGGGCCGCCGCTGGTAGGAATAGGCTTCGCCTGGAGAAGCTTGCTCACCTGGGGCTGTTTGAGCGGGCACCACCGGGATTGGATCCAAAACCGGGGTCGTGGAATCCAGCGGCATTTGCGGCACCTGAGGCACCGGCGGCAGGGCTTGCGGAGCCGTGGAACCGGGCGGGTCGCTGAGCAGAGGGAGGGTGGGGACGGGACTGGGCTGAGGAGCTTGGGGAGTAAACTCAAACTGCTGGGCAGCAACTGCAGTAGCCGCAGCAGCCCCCAGCACTCCGCCCACCAGCCACCCCAAGCCAACCCTTTGCCACGACAGCAAAAATGGCCGCAACGCTGAGCTCATGGATCCCATCCAGTCACACCTGGCAGTAGCTTAGCATCCTGACTGGCCTCACCCCCCTAGATGTAGGGGTGGCAAGGGCCAAGAAGCACTATTAAGGCCTATTGGCCGGGCACGTCCGCTAGTTTTCCTGAACCGCTGTTGCGATGGGGGCAGGGGCGAAGTTGGGAACCAGGTTGGCGTCTTCGAAGCCGGCCAGGATAGCGTCGATTTGGCCGGGATCCTCAAGGAGCTTGCCGTCAGTGGCAGCGCAGGTCAAGACAGTGATGGCCTGGGCGCGGCTGGGGACATCGTTGGGGCGAAAGGTGCCGTCCGGGAAGCCGCCGATAATCTGCCGTCCATTGAGCCCGGCAATGTACTAAGCACCCCATTAGGTGCTGATATCAGAAGAGTTGAAGAAGACGAGCCAAACTGCGCACTCAGACAGGGAAACCTTCCAAAAAGTTCTATCCGGCTGCCGGTTTTGCCAGCCGTTTTAGGGGGCAGGATTGGGGTAGCGCTGATGCACTGCCTCGATCTCCACCAGGATCTCAGGCGATAGCTCCACCTCCAGGCAACTGAGGTTTTCCTTGAGCTGGGCGAGATTGGTGGCCCCAATGATGGTGCTAGTGACAAACCAGCGGCTGCGCACAAAGGCCAAAGCCAACTGGGCAGGGGTCAGGCCGTGCCGGCGGGCAATCTGGACATAGGCGGTTACGGCCTCTTCCACATTGGGCTTGCGGTAGCGCTGGCCAAAGCTCTCAAACAAAACCAAGCGGGATCCCGGCGGCTTGGCGCCCCCTAGGTACTTGCCCGTCAGCAGCCCAAAGGCCAGGGGGCTGTAGGCCAGCAACCCCACCTGCTCGTGGCGGCAGACTTCCGCCAAGCCCATTTCAAACGTGCGGTTGAGGAGGCTGTAGGCATTCTGAATCGAGACCACCTTGGGCAAGCCCAATTGCTCGGCCACGTGGCAGAACTCGCAGAGTCCCCAGGGGGTTTCATTGCTCAGGCCGATGTAGCGCACTAGGCCCTCCTGCACCAGTTCCGCCAGCCCCTGCAGTTGCTCAGCAATAGGAACTGTGGGCCGCTCTTGAGAAGGGTCGTAGGCCACGCTCCCAAACAGCGGCACATAGCGATCCGGCCAGTGGATTTGGTAGAGGTCGATGTAGTCGGTTTTTAGGCGTTTGAGGCTACCGGCCACTGCCTGTTTGAGGTTGTCGCGGGTGATCGACAAAGACCCGCCGCGGATCCAGTGCCAGGGCCGACCGGGGCCGGTGATCTTGGTGGCTATGATGAGGCGATCCCGGGGTTGGTGCCGCAGCCACTCGCCGATGTAGCGTTCTGTAGCTCCCTGGGTCTCCGCCCGCGCTGGCACCGGGTACATCTCCGCCGTATCGATGAAGTTGATCCCGTGCTCCACTGCGTAGTCGAGCTGCTCCCAAGCCTCGGCCTGGGTATTCTGCTCACCAAACGTCATGGTGCCCAGGCAGATCTCTGAAACCTGGAGAGGGCTGTGGCCAAGCTGGCGGTAGCGCATGGGGACTCTCGATGGTAGCGCATGGGGACTCTCGATCGCCTAACCCGAGACGTAGCCCTATTCTGAGGCCAGTTGCCTGCCTGTGGGATCCCTCGCCTGCTGCAGGACAGGGACGTACTCGCGGTAGATCTGGTTTAAGATTTCCAGGCCAATGCGGCTGCGACTGTCGGGGGGGCGAGCTTCAATGGCCGCTTTGACCTGTAAAATCGTGCCCACCGGATAGGGCGAGCGCAACTCCTCCTGCTTGCCCAAAAACACATCGGTAAAGTAGTCGATCAGCCGCCGCACTTCCCCCATATCTTTGCGGGAGATCTCCATATCCAAAACAGTGGTCAATTTGGCTCGCATCGCCTGAAAGCTTTGCTGGCTGGTGTTAAGGGCCACCCGCTTGGCCAGGCTATCCACCAGAATTTGGCTGATCTTCTCCACATTTTGAGTCACGATCTCGCGGTGGCGGGCAGCAAAGCGCAGTTGCACTTCATGCAAAAATTGTTCTCGCTCCAGGATTTGGATGCCCTGCTGCTCCAGATCCACTCCGTAGCTTTGCAACTGCTTGTACTGATTCAAAATCCATTGGCTGTAGAACGAATCGGCCAAAACCCGCCAGTAGCCGATGATGGTTGACTCGGCAAAGGGGATGCTCAGCAAATAGGCCTCGCTGGTGATCCAGTGCAAATGCTCGGTCAGGTTGTCCCGGTCTTTCTCGTCCAAGTAGGAGGTGCGCGGTACCCAAGCTGACCCGTACTCGCTTTTCACCTCTACGGGTAGGGAGACCAAGAGGGTGTCGAAAAATTGATGGAGGCTGAAAAGGAGAAACTTCTTCGGATCCTGGAGGCGGTTGAGCAGCTCTTGTTTTTTCTCTTCCTGATATTGAGCTACCAACTGCTGGGCCGCGGCGGCCTGGCTGCGCGCTGCCTCTACATCTTGCCGTAGCTTTTCGATTTCTTCCGTACTCGGCACCTCGCTAGCAGCAGGCTCCCACTCTCCGCTGAAATAACTGCCGCCCGGCCCTGGACTCCCGAGGCTTGCCAGCGGTTCGTCGCTGTCGTTGTCCAGAGTCAGCAAGTGAGAAAGAGCCCGCAGCCGAGCTCGTCGATTGGAAGAGCACAGGGATCCCACCTCCACCGGATCCCGACTTTCCCAGCCGTCCAGCCCACCGATGCGGTAGAGCGTATAGAAATACTTGCTAAGCAGCAGGGCGAGGAGATGGTGGTTTTTGACGTCGTTGTACTCCAAGTAGGCCCGCAGACACAGTTGAAAAGCGATGTTGGGCAGGCTGCGACACACCCCCATGATGTGGGAGTACACCCTTTGCAGGTGGGGCCGAAAGCGGCGTGGGATCGCCTCCGGCCGCAGGCCGCGCAGCCAAAACTCCGGCTGGCGCAGATCTTGGGGGGTGAAGTAAAGGCTTTCTTGCCAGAGCAGTTCGTCCAAGTCGCGGGCAAAAATCGGCCTTAGCTGATCCACGATTTGCACGACGACCGACTCGCTAAAAACCGGTATGACTTTTTCAATACGCAGTTGCTCGTAAACGGAGTACAGCCGCTCGCTGCGAAAGGACTCGATCGAGATCAGCCCCTTCATGGTTCCAATCCGACCGTCGCGCGTAAGAAACTTGTACACAATCTCGGCGGTGGCGTTGGGAGAGAGGATGAGAGTTCCTGTTAGATCAGGGGAAATTTGCAAAGGTCGCAGCAGGCGGCTGGTTTCGCTAAGGCTGAAGCAGCTCCAAGCTGCAGGGTTAAGCACCACCGACGATAAGCTGGCCAGCCATTGCTTCTCGTCCAGGTCTTCCAGACGAATCTCCCCCTCGAGGGCTCCAGTTGGCATGGGCGGCGGGGCGGTGCGTCCATCCTCAAGTGGAGAAGAAGATAGCCATCGTGGAGATGCACTCATGGGACACCACCCCAACGCGAGGGAGAAGGGACTGTTAGACGCTCTCGAATCTGCAGGTAGACTATAGAAGAAAGTATTCCCAGGTAGGTGTGATCTGCATCTCCCAAGGGACTTGGCGACTCTCCCTGGCGGCAAAGGGAAAGGGCATCCTGGAAGGTCTCTAGCCCCATTCTTCAGTATCCTGAGAAAGTTAGTTTCTGGGTAGCGGGCAATTACGGTTTGGGAGCGTCAGAGAGAGATAAAGGAGATTGCGGAAGCAACCTCTACTACTGCTAGCGGGCTAACTGGCGGCAACTCCCTCCTTGCGGGTTAGCGACCGGATAAAGCGAGTGAGGAGAGGGGCGTTCTGGCAGAGCGCCTGAACGCGGTTTCAGCCTCGGGGATAGGAGGGCAGGGATGACGACTATTCTGATTGTTGACGACGATCCCACCATTTGCTTGCTGTTGAAGCGATCCCTGGAGCAGCAAGGCTACACCGTCGAGATAGCCAGCAATGGTTCGGAAGGGCTGGAGAAGGCCCACCTTCTAGCCCCGGGGCTGATTATCTGCGACTGGATGATGCCTGATATGGATGGGCTGGAAGTCTGCCGGCGCATCAAGGCTGATCCCAAGTTTTCCACCACCTTCTTCATTTTGCTTACCGCCCGCACCGAAGTCGAAGACCGCATTCAGGGCCTAGATGCTGGGGCAGACGAGTTCCTCAGCAAGCCAATCGATCCCAATGAATTGCGAGCGCGGGTGCGGGCTGGGCTACGCTTGCACCAGCTCAGCCATGACCTGCAGCAGCAAACTGCTCGACTGCGGGCGGAGTTGGCCGAAGCAGCTAGCTATGTGCGCTCGCTTTTGCCCAAACCGGCTCACTTCCCCCTTCACCAGATAGCGATTGAGTGGTGCTTTTTGCCCTCCCAGGAGCTGGGGGGCGATTCGTTTAACTACCAGTGGCTGGACGAGGATCACCTAGCTATTTACCTTCTGGATGTCTCAGGGCACGGGGTGGGATCCGCCCTCTTGTCCGTGTCGGTGGTGAACCAGCTGCGCTCCCAGAGCCTGCCCGACACCGACCTGCGGCAGCCAGATGCGGTGTTGCGCGCCCTCAACCAGTCCTTCCCAATGGGATCCCACCATGACATGTACTTCACCCTCTGGTATGGGGTTTACCAGCCGGGATCTCGCTTGCTTTCTTTTGCCAGCGCTGGCCACCCCCCCGCTCTGTTGGTTGCTCAATCGGATCCCATCCCCCTAGAGCTGAAGACGCCCAATTTGCCCATTGGCGTTTTGCCCGAGCAGGACTTTGCCAGGGACGAAGTGCGGATCCCGGCGAACAGTTGTCTCTACGTGTTCAGCGACGGGGTTTACGAAGTGTCCAGCTCGGAAGGGATCTGGGGGATAGAGAACTGGAAGTCGTTCCTAGGCGCCCATGCCTGCATTGGCGTCGATCACGTTCTGCAACACATCCAATCTTTCCGCGGCAGGGCGGCTCTTGAAGATGACTTTTCTCTGCTCCGTATCAGCTTTGGCTAGTAGCTCAAGAAGGAGGGAATGGGGATGATTGAAGAGCTGAACCGGGATCCGCCCCCTGAAGCTCCTCCCACTGGCTAGGAGTAAAGGTACGGAGAGCTAGGGCATGGAGACGGCCATCCTGAAGGTAGGGCTTCAAGGCCTCGTTCACCAGCCGGTGCTGTTGGATGAGGGACAGGCCCTGGAACTGCTCAGCTACAACAACAGCCTGAAAATGGTTGCCATCGCCCACTGTATCTTCTACGTGCACTTTGGCGCCGGGTAGGGCAGCCTGTATCAACGCCTCGATTTCCCGCGAATCCATGCGCCGTCTTCCTGGCTTCGGCCCAAGAAACGTAAAGAAGCTCTCCTCCTATTTGCAGATATTATAGCGGGGACTGGATTTGAACCAGTGACCTTCGGGTTATGAGCCCGACGAGCTACCAGGCTGCTCTACCCCGCGTCGTTCTTCTACTCTAGCCTGCTTCTTCCAGGGTCGGCAAGTCCTCGGCTACCGACCAAAAAAAATCCCCCTGGCAACCAGGGGGAAGGGCAAGAGCAGAACCTCTAGGGCAGCAGTTCCTCAAGGGCCTCCTCTTTGGTGTTGGTGCGGCGAGAGAGGGTGCGGCGATCGAAGGTCATGTGGATCTCGCGGGTTTGCTCGCCGTCGGCAGCTACAGCAAAGATGGGAAAATCGATGTTGCCGTCGGGGAAAGCCATGTGGAAGCGGAAAGTGCCATCAGGGTTGAGCTGGATCTTGCGCCCCCCGATGGTGACGGTGGCATCGGGCTCCGTGGCTCCATAGACGATGAGTTCGGCATCGGCCACCAGCCAGAACTTACGGGAGCGCCGCGGTAGCACTTCGGAAGCGCCCGAGAACAGCCCCAACCCCGAGCCAGAGGCCATCCAAGGAGCAGCAGGCACTTCTGCCATGCCCATCATGCCCACCCCGGACGGAACGATGAACGAGCTGATGGCCTGCTCCGGCACCAGTTGGTGGCTGCCAAACAAGGATCCCGCTACTCGCATCGCCTCGAAAGCCCCCACCATGTCCAGGAAGGGATCCGCTGTCCTCTCCCGCTGCGGCTCGTCGCCTTTGTAGGCCACCACGCCCATGCCGGTAGCGCTGCGCTTGTAGGGCTCGGTGAGCTGGTAGAGGGTGCGGCCCTGGAGGGGCATGTCAAAGGGCACTGTCAGGAAGTGCTCTTCAAACCAGTCAGAAGGGAAGACTGGCGGCACCATCACCGCCGCCGAGCGGGCCAACACGAGCCAGCGACCATCCGCCGTCCGGTAGCCAATCTCCACCAGGTAGGAGCGATCGCTCACCGGGATCGGCAGGTACCATTCCCGCGCCAACTCGTCGCAGGGGTACTCCTGCATGCTGTGGGCCGGCTGGCGGTCGAAATCGATATCCGTTACGTCATAGAGGCGCAGCGCCAACTGCTGACCTCCCTCGCGGCGCTTGCTCTCTTTGGCCTCGTTGGGCACATCCCAGTAGGCGTAGGCCCACTGGGGATCCCGCGGCAGCAGAACAATGCGGCTTTCGCCATAGCCACCTGGCAGATCCCCTAACCCTTTATCCACATCGGCCAGATCCGGCTTGCTGGCAACCTCCGGACCCACAAACTTCGTTTGGGTAACCGATTCTTGCCCGCTGGGCGCTGGCATGGTATCGACAGGGCGCCCAGACTTAGCTTTGGCCTCCCGAATGGCCTCGATAAGCTGGTCTTTGGTCATGCGGCTGTACTTGGGGATCTGATAGCGGGCCGCTTCTTCCCGCAACTGCCGGATGGTCATTTCTTCTAAGGGGATCCGCTCTGGTGGCATGGTCGGGGCCTCCTCTCCTCAACAAATCGGGCTTGTGCCCACACTCAACTGGCTAACCGATAAGGCTGATCCCAGCTTGCGGCTAAGCGCAACCCCTGACCTACTGGGGTGACAGCCGGCTTTGCGTCTTCCAACCGCTGATGACTACAGGTTGGGATCAGCGGGGATCAGTAATGATGACCCTATGTTCACGTATTTCTTCCTATTGGTCAAGAGCTTGGGGATCGCTGGGGATCAGAAAGAAAGGAGGACTGCGCGCGATCCCCTGCCAAACCACCCCCGCCTGGATAGCATGGGGGAACGAGCGGCTGCGGATTTTCAGGCCAAGAGGTGTGGGCATGAGAACTCAAGGCGCAGGGATCCGGATCAAGGCGGCAGCCCTGGGACTCCTGGCAGGGGGACTTGTCTTGCCGGGGGAAGCGGTCGAGGCGCAGACACTGTTTCCTCCCCTCCACCGCCTGCAGGGGGGATCCCCTACCCCAACCCTTGAGAAACAAGAAGCGCCCTGGCGTTCGGTCACTCCCGACCAGCTATTTCCTGACGAGAACGCAGGATCAGAAGGGCCGATTTTCGATTTGGACTTGTTGCGCCAGTTGGACATGAGCGCCGGCGGCGGTGGCTTGGGGTCTGGGCAAGGGGGAGTAATCGGGCCTGGCAGCGGCCAGAGCGGGGTGCGCGGCTCCAGTCCTGGCTCAGGGGTGGGCACAGGCCAAGGGCCAGGGGGTGGAACTGGCCTGGAGGCGGGATCCCAGCGGCCCCAGCCCCAGGTAACAGGGCTGCTGGTCGATGCCCGCGGCCTGGACTTTCTGCCCAGCCAGTCGATGCGCCTTTTGGATCCCGATGGCAACCCTGTTTACCCGCCCATCAACCTTGGCCAGGATCTCAACGCCGCCTTTGTGGGCAGCGAGGGCACAGCTGCCTACGCCACCTCGGAAGAGCAGGCCCGCTGGTTAGTCAACCGCATTGGGGAGCGGCCCCACCGCATCCGCGCCCTGCGCACCTTGGGCTATGACCTGGTGATCTCTGCCGAAGATGCCTTCAACTTGCGCCGGATGAACGCCGCCGATGGCTTTCTGGATCGCTTTGCCGTGGTGGTCATCTGGGATGGCAGCCAAGCCAGCTTGCCCTAAGTCTAGCCCCTCCCCAAAACCTGGCTGGGAGGCTGACCTGGGGATGCTAGCCTAGCGAGAGGGCTCTACACCACTGACCCAGACGGCATAGCCCTATGCAACGGTTTGCCAACCAACCCCTGCGGGAACGGCCACATCTAGCGGTATTTTCTTCCAGCAAGGTGGGCAACTTTGTGGTCACCATCCCCCTCTTGCGTGGCCTCAAGGAAAAATACCCCGGCTGTGTGCTGGATTTTTTTGGCAGCGAAATTACCCGCGACTTTGAGCTCCACTGCCCCTACATCGACTTCAGTTTCCCCCTCTACAGCCGCCGCCCCGATTACCTCGAGGCCCTAGCGGCCGCTGTGCGGGATCGCGTGGCCCAAGCTGGTCCCTACGATCTGGCCATCAATTGCGACGAGTTTAGCGAGCTCAACCTGGTAGCGGTAACGGCCCTGCGACCCCAGTACATTGCCGGGGCTGGCCTGACCTTGGATTTTCGCCGCAAGTTGGATCCCGGCTCCGACCCGGTGCAGCGCATGCTCCAGGACGACGACTGGAACAGCCTGGAGTTTTTGCAGCGCTACAGAGATATCCTCACCAGCAACTACATTGCCGAGATCTTCTGCCGCCTGGCCTACGTAGAGACGGATTTCTTCCGCCTAGAGCTCCCCAGCCGGGATCCCGATTTTCCGGTGCCGGAGGTTCTCGTACACATCACCACCACCCGCCGCGCCAAGATGTGGCCGCTTGAATACTGGCGCCAGGTAATCCAGTGGTGCCAGGGCCAGGGCTTGCAGGTGGGGCTAGTGGGCAGCGCCCCCGAGCTACAGCGATCCCTCTACCACGGCGACGGCGAGGAGCAACTGCTGGCTGAAACGGGGATGATTGACTTGCGGGGCAAAACCACCCTCCTCGAGCTGGCGGGGGCCCTGAAGCGGGCGCGGGTCTGTATCTCCGTGGATGCGGGGCCAATGCACATTGCGGCAGCTGTAGGCTGTCCCACCATTGCTCTATTTGGCAACGATGCCGACGGCGATGGAGCTAGCCCCGTGCGACTGTGGGCACCTCGCTTGCCCCATGTTTACGTTACCCAGACTTCCTATAAATGTCGGGTCTGCGCAGAAAACAAGTTCAAAAACGAAGCCTGCCTAGTGGAAGGCCACCCCTGCATGGTTCACCTCAAGCCGGAAACGGTCATCGGCTACCTCAAGGAGATTCTCAAGAAAAGCTAGGGATCCCGTTTTGCCCTGCCCCTTGGAGCAGTCTGGTAGACAGCAGAGGGTGCCTAGGAGCGCAGGCTGGATCCCCGAAAGTCTGGCTAAGCTGAGAGTTTGAGGCCGAAAACTCTGTCCCTAAACCATTTGGGTGTGAGCTGTGACTCCAGGGAGGAGGTACAGCCATCAAGGGAGCCGCCTTGCTGAGCAAAGAAACCAGAGGGCTTGGCAAGGAGTTGCCCTAAAGCTGCTAGCCACCTTTTGCTTTGCCTGCTTGGGGGTAATCATCCGGCTCAACACTCCCGCCCTACACCCTTTTGAGATTGTGTTTCTGCGCAACCTCTTCGGGTTTCTTGCCCTGGTACCGCTGCTTTTGCGAGCAGGGATCCACTCTCTGCACACTGCCAAGATGAGCTTTTACCTCCTGCGCTCGGCAATTAGCACCCTGGGAATGCTGCTTTCCTTCTGGGCGGCCAGCCTGTTGCCTTTGGCAGAGGCCACGGCCCTGAGCTTTGTCCAGCTTTTGTTTGCTGGCATGATGGCGGTTTGGGTGCTGGGAGAACAGATGCGCCCCTCGCGCTGGCTGGGTTTGGGCTTAGGAGTTGTCGGGACTTTGGTGATGCTGAGGCCGGGCTTTCGCGAATTCTCTTTGGGCACAGGGCTAGCCTTAGCGGCGGCGCTTCTTTTTGGCTGGGTGATCATCGTGCTTAAGATCCTCGCCCGCACCGAGTCCAGCCTCACGATCACTGCCTACATGGGCCTGTTGCAGACTCCCCTTTCCTTCTTGGCTGCCGTTTGGGTTTGGACCTGGCCTTCGCCGGAGCAGTGGCTGTGGATGGTGGCGATGGGGCTGTTGGGCAGCCTTGGCCAGGTGGCCCTTGCCCAAGCCTACAAGCTAGCCGACGTAACGATGCTCCTGCCTTTGGATTTCTCCCGCCTCCTCTGGGCTAGCCTGCTCGGGTTCTGGGTGTTTGCCGAGATCCCGGATGGGTGGACTTGGGTAGGCGGAACCCTGATTTTAGCAGGCGTCACCTCCGCGGCATACAGCGAGGCCCGCCAAGCCCGTAGTAGGGGAGTCTGCCAAGGACAATGACTTACACCCGTGGCAGGACGGGGCTGGAGCTGGTCACGTCAGTGGTGGTGAGGGCCACCAGCAGGGCTTCGGGGCTAACAGGGAAGGGCAGGTGGTGGATATCCGATCCCGGCTGGCAGGCCACTTGGGCAGCGTGCAGCAGCTCGGCGGATCCCAGGTGGCCTAGGTGCAGATCCCGCAGGTTCAGGGGCAGTCCCACCTGGCGGTAGAACTCCAGCAACTGAGTGCGGGCCGCTAGCGCCAACTGGCTTCCCTGCAAGATCTCCTCCAGGCGGAGCTGGGCCAAGATGCCAAAAGCCACTTTCTCCCCGTGCAGGGTGGCCCGGTGCCCCCTCAGATGAGTAAGGCCATTGTGGACAGCGTGGGCGGCCACGGTGCGACACTTGGCCCCTCCCAAGCCGCCGACGATCCCCGCTAGGCAAATGCAGGCATCCACCACTTGCTTCCAAGCAGTTCCGCCCGGCTCCCTCAAGGCCGCCAAGGATTGCTGGAACAGCAGATCCCGCAGGACACGGGCTTGTTGCACAGCAGCAATCACCAAGGCCTCTTCCGAGTTGCCACTGCTTACAGAAGACTCGTACCACTTGGCCAAGGCGTCTCCGATCCCGGCCACTAGCGTGCGCGCTGGGGCTTGCAGAATGAGCTCGTAGTCCAGGATCAGGGCAGCGGGAGCTTGATCCAAGGCCACATCCCGCTGAAAGGCGCCTGCATCGGAGTAGATGTTGGACAGGGCACTCCAGGCAGCACAGGTGGCGGCAGAGGTGGGCACCGTTACCACTGGGATCCTCAAACGATGGGCCACCAGCTTGGCCGTGTCCAGCGCCTTGCCGCCTCCTACCCCCAAAATGCCGGTTACCGATTCTGCTGTGGCCAGTGCCTGCAGGCGAGCCAGCTCCGACTCACTGCAGTCAACCCCGTAGGTAGTCCAGTAAACCTGGACGGCGGGATCCCGAGCAAAATTGCGCTTCAGGGGCAGCTCTGCCACGGCCAGGGATCGCTCCCCCCCAATGACCAACACCCGGGATCCCAGAACCGTCAGAGGTACAGTCCCCAGAATGCCCCTGCCCCGGTACAGGCGGGCCGGCGCTGGGATGGCTAGGTCAAATTCACAAGTTCTCATTCCCAAAAGGGGCAATTACAGACTACGATTCTAGCCGCCAGTTCTGCCTTTCCCACCTCAGGTGTAGTCACGGGCAGGCCTCGCCTGCTTAGAAGGGGTTGAAGGGAGGGTCTGCTATCACAAATCTTTGCCAGCAGTCAACTACGAGTGGTGGTAACCCCCCAACAGATTGGGTAGTATGCGTCTAGCAGTGGCGCAGAGGGTGGGGTTTCCCAGCGTGTTCGACTTCTTTGGCGGTTTCAAAGCCCAAACCATGCTTGGGGTGGAGATTAACCCCGAGCGCATCGCCGTTGCCCAACTCAAAAAGCAGGGTAGTGGCCGCTATCGGCTGGCTCACTACCACACCGTGGAAATGCCCGAGGGGGCGATGGCCGAGGGGCGCATCCTCGATCCCAACACCGTTGGCCTGAGCTTGGCTAACTTGCTCAGCGAGTACAAGGTGCCCACCAACTTGCCGGTGGCAACCGCGGTGCCGGCGCGGGAGGCCATTGTTCGCCTCCTTCGCCTACCGGCTGATCTGCCTGCCGATGAACTGCGGCGGGTGGTTTTGGAGCAGGAGGCGGAACTCTACATCCCCTACCCGCGGGATCAGGCGGATGTGGACTACCAACCCCTGGGCCTTGACCTTTCCCAGGATGGCATTGAGCGCATCGAGGTGCTGCTGGTGGCAATCCCCAAGGAGGTGGTGGACAACTACCTGGCGGTGCTGCAAGCAGCCAACTTGAAAGCGCGCTGTGTGGAGCTGGCCAGCTTCTCCCTCATTCGCACCATCCGC
Source organism: Synechococcus sp. O70.1 (assembly GCF_047462215.1). Lineage (NCBI taxonomy): Bacteria > Bacillati > Cyanobacteriota > Cyanophyceae > Synechococcales > Synechococcaceae > Synechococcus > Synechococcus sp. O70.1. The sequence continues at coordinate 115,027 of NZ_JANSIT010000007.1, forward strand.
GACCAGCTCCTCCAGTACAGCCCTCAAGAGGCAGTGTTGCTCAGCTCCATCGGCTACGACAGCAGCGAGATCAGCATCTTGGTCAACGGCATCCCCCAATTTACCCGCACGGTTAACATCGGCACTGTCCACATGCGGCAGGTGCTGACCCAGTCTCTCAGTTTGCCCTTCAGTCGCACTGGCGAGCTGTTGCGAACTCTGAGGTTACCCCTGCTCAACCCCAACGAGGTTTTGCTTGGCGGTGGGCAGGCGGTTTCCAGCAACCCAGGCGTGGCCGCAGTGGCGCGTGTTGTTACCGACTTGGCCGATGAGCTGAAGCGCTCCATTGACTTCTTCACGAGCACGGAAAGCAACTTCCCCGTGGTGAAGGTCTTTCTGGCCGGCTCCGGGGCCAGTATCGGCCAGGTGGATGCTTTCCTATCTCAGTCGTTGGGCATGGCTGTAGAGCTGGCGGATCCTTTTGGCAACATCCTTGTGCCGGATGCCATCGAGGTGCCTCTAGAGGAGCGCCCGGCGATGGGAGTAGCTTTGGGTCTGGCCATGCGGGAAGCCGGCAAGGGATGACCTGCAATACCTAAGCGAGGCGACAGATGTACACCCCGGAGATCAACTTTCTTAAAGAAAGACCGGAAGTTCCCGCCGCCGTCCAGACAGGGGCAGAGGCAATAGCTGCCCCACCCACTGCCGCAGGAGTGGGGAGCTGGGCCCTGGCCCTTGGCCTGGGGTTTGCTGCGGCTGCCGTGGCCATGGGGGGTTTTTTGTATTTCCAGGCCCACTTCTTGCGCCAGAGAGATGCCCTAAGGGCAGAGCGAACCCGCCTCGAAGGGGAACTCAGCACAGCCAATGCCGAGTTAACCCGACTCCAGGGCCTCAGCCAAGAATTACAAACCATTCGCGCCCAGACGGAGGGCTTCCGCTCTTTCCTGGGATCCATCCAGCCCTGGTCAGCCATTTTGGAGGAAGTGCGGCGCCGGATCCCTGGCCAAGGGGTGTGGATAACCAACATCAGCGCTTCTGGGGACACCGTAAACATACAAGGAGAGGCGCTGGATTTTCCCTTGGTGAACGACTTTTTGCTCACCTTGCTGGATTCCAACTTCGTAACCAGCGCCGTTCTCAACAGCGCCTCTCGAGCGGAGGGCACACCTGAAACTGAAGCCAGCGTTGCTTACAGCATAACAGTTACTGTTCGGACTATCGGGGATCCCGACCCAGAGTTTACCCGTGAGCTGGAACAGCGGGGAGCAATAGGCCTAGTTGAAAAGATCCGTACCTTGCGTCAAGCGGAGGCGAACTGATGACTGGCTCGCTGGAAAGTTTTCACGATGAACAACTGATGGCACCTCCAGCAGGGCCGCCGGTACTGCTGGGTGTCGAGCTAACTCCCATTCGCATTGGACTTCTGATTGGAATCTTGGGTGTGGGCATGGCGGGCTTTCTGGCCTTCACCCAACTCCGTCCTCTGATCGAAGAAGTGCAAGCCTTGGAAAGAGAGGTGGCCCAAAAAACCAGCCAGTTGCAGGAGGTGCAGGGCCAGATTGCCAGCTTGCAGGATCTGCCCAACCAGATCGAGAGGGCTCGCGGGCAGCAGCAACAGCTCAGCGCTTTGTTTGCTACTCCTGAGAATGCCGACACTCAGCTGATCGATCTCAACCGCCTGGTGCAGGGGCAACCTAACAGTCAGTTGCTCAGTTTCAGACCTTCTCCTTTAACGCCGGCTTCTTCGGACAACCCCGAAGTGCCCGCAATCATTGCTCCAGCCATCCAGGTGCAGACCACGCGCGTCACAGTGCAGGGTCCCTACGCCGACATTATCAACCTCATGAGAGACATCGAGCGTTTTCGGGCTCTGTTCCGCGTGGGCAACCTCTCCCTCAATCCCGTTCAAGGGAGGGGGGAGCTGAACGTCGCCTTCGACTTGACCGCCTATTACTACAACAAAGACATTCCCTTGGGTACTGCCCCTGCGCCCGAAGGACAACCCTCCCCTGCACCAGAACAGCCCGCCCCTACTCAATCTGAACCAGAGCAGCCAGCACCCGGTCAATAGGTCAGCCTGAACCCTGCTTAGGCTCTGGTGGCTGACAGCGGGCTCTGTCGCAAGGGGCAACCCAGAGGTGAGGGACATCTATCTAGTGTGACTGTAGGGAAGATTGGAGAAAAAAGCCTCTACAGGTAGTGGCAAAAGCCAAAATTTCGGCTTTGATTAGGGAAGCACGGCCTAGACCTGTGCTGAAGGTCAAGCGGGAACACGCTTAGACAAGGGAGTGAGGGGTGAGGATCATGAGCCGTCGAGTTGCTTGGGGATGGGCATTGAGCTTGATCCTTTCTCTGCCCCTGTTGGCCGTAGAAAGCCGGCCTGATGAGGCTGCTGCCCAACAATTGACCTCCACCCATCCGCAAAGCCTCAGCCGTATCACCGATATTCGGCTAGTGCCCCACGGCAACCGCATGAGACTGGAGATCCAAACCACGGGGGGCGCCCGTCCGCAGGTGTTCTTTACCCAACAGGGCCGGTCTTGGAT